>NZ_JBRKIT010000023.1:0-127691 GCF_052983395.1 Sinomicrobium halophytocola | reverse complement strand
ACCCGTTGTGCATTATGATTTAAAAAGAAAAAAGTTGTTCAATTTGACTGATAGTCAGTAAATTGTTTTTACCACAAAACATTTACGATGAACAACTTAAATGCAAATTACGAAAGAATATTGGAAGTACTAAGAAAAATATCGGAAGAACAACTGCTTCCTTACCAAAGGCGAAGCCCTCGGATGAGTGATTTGGAAGTAGTTGGCTTATGTTTAACCGCTGAATATATGGCAATTGACAGCGAAAACCATCTTTTCCGGATGCTCCCCAACCATCTTACCAGTAAGATTGAACGCAGCGTGTACAACCGTCGCCGTAGACGTTTAATGCCCTATTTGGATAAGATACGGGGATCATTGGCCAAGCATTTCAATGAGTTTGAAGATTACTTTGTAGTGGACAGTATGCCTTTGGAAGTATGCAAGCTTTCCCGCTCCTCCCGCAGCAAGGTATGCAGGGAAGAGGATTATGCTTTCCCCGACAAAGGGTACTGCGCCTCTCAAAACCTTTATTTTTATGGGTATAAGTTACATGCGGTGTGCTCTATAGGTGGGGTCTTTCAAAGTTTTGACCTGAGCCCGGCCTCTGTACATGATATTAATTACCTCGATGATATCAAGATGCAGTTGTCTGATTGTGTCCTGCTCGGGGACAAGGGGTATCTTTCGGCAGAAGTCCAGTTGAACCTCTTTGAGAACCACCAAATTGAATTGAGTACCCCGATGCGCAAGAACCAAGGTGATTACAGAGAGCAGCCCTTTGTATTTAAAAAATCCAGAAAACGCATAGAAACTTTATTTTCACAGCTATGTGACCAGTTTATGATCCGCAGGAACTATGCTAAATCCTTCGAAGGGCTCAAAACAAGGGTGTTGTCAAAAATAACGGCACTTACTGTGATTCAGTACATCAATAAATTCATTTTCAACAGAAATATCAATAATATTAAGATCAGCATTGTTTAAAATGCACAACGGGTTATTTAATGTAATTGAATATTGCTATTTTCGTGCGATAAATAAATTTATGCATTATGGCGAAAAAAGCGGAAATTATCAATAAGAAATCTTTGGGTTTCCTGGAGAAATATCTGAACAACCCTTCTCCGACAGGTTATGAATGGGAAGGACAGAAACTGTGGATGGAATACCTGAAGCCTTATGTTGATACTTTTATAACGGATACATACGGAACGGCTGTGGGTGTAATAAACCCGGATGCCAAATATAAAGTAGTTATCGAAGGGCATTCCGACGAGATTTCCTGGTATGTCAATTATATTACGGATAATGGTCTGCTTTATGTAATACGGAACGGAGGAAGCGATCACCAGATAGCCCCTTCCAAATGGGTAAACATACATACCAAAAAGGGTATCGTAAAAGGAGTATTTGGCTGGCCTGCCATTCACACCAGGAATTCAAGCAAGGAAGAAACGCCCAAACTGGACAATATATTTATAGATATAGGCGCCAAAGACAAAAAAGAAGTGGAGAAAATGGGCGTGCATGTAGGATGTGTTATTACCTATCCGGACACTTTCCAGGTTCTCAACGGCAATAAGTTTGTGTGCCGGGCCATTGACAACCGTGTCGGCGGTTTTATGATTGCCGAAGTAGCCCGTTTGCTGCATGCAAACAAAGTAAAACTGCCTTTCGGACTGTATATAACCAATTCCGTACAGGAAGAAATAGGCCTTCGAGGGGCTGAAATGATCACGCAGACCATAAAACCGAACGTAGCCATTGTTACCGATGTATGCCACGACACCACCACTCCCATGATCGACAAAAAGACACAGGGAGAAACCAAAATAGGGGACGGACCGGTTATTTCTTATGCCCCTGCCGTGCAGAACAAACTTCGCGAACTCATTATAGATACGGCAGAGGAGAAAAAAATACCGTTCCAGCGAATGGCTTCTTCCAGGTTTACAGGTACAGATACGGATGCATTTGCCTATAGTAACGGCGGTGTAGCTTCCGCCCTCATATCCCTGCCGTTGCGATATATGCACACCACTGTAGAAATGATACATAAAGAAGATGTGGAAAACGTTATCCGTCTTATTTATGAATCCCTCATCAAAATCACACCCGAAACCAGTTTCAGCTATTTCGATTAAATGGACGAATATGTAGACATTCTGGATGAATATGGTAATAATACAGGAAAAGCCCTTTTAAAATCCGAAGCACATGCCAAAGGGCTTTTCCATCCCACCATTCATGTCTGGTTTTACACTGCCGACGGCAAAGTACTGCTGCAAAAAAGATCGAAAAAAAAAGATGCTTTTCCCGGGCACTGGGATGTTTCCGTGGCCGGACATATCGGGGCAGGTGAAGATCCGCTGACATCGGCAATACGGGAGACCGAAGAAGAACTCGGACTGCGTATTTCGGAAAAAGACGTGGAAAAAATAGGTATTTGTAAATCTATCAAAAAACACGGACAGCATATTACTGATAAGGAGTTTCATCATATTTACATTTCCCCACTTCGTGTTCCCATGAGTCAATTAAAGTTACAGGAAACCGAAGTAGATGACATAAAGCTTATGGATATGGATGAATTTCTGGCAGTTCTTACCTCTCCATCCTCCACCGATTTGTATGTTTTCCAAACCCCGGATTATTACAACCTCGTATTTGCGGAGTTAAAAAAAAGAACCGGAAAATTCTGAACCCGATTACACGGTCACAGGAACGCCAAAAAGCAACACATATGAAAAACACCATAGCCCTCCGCATTGCCGATTTCCTGAAAAACCACCCGCCATTTGACGTGCTCAGCAAAGAACAACTCCTGGAAGTCTCTTCGCACGTCCGGGTGTTGTATTACGACAAAAACAAGGTGATCTTTGATGAGAATGATGAGGGACACGACCAGTTTTATGTGGTCCACAAAGGAGCTGTTGCATTACAGAAAAGGAGGGACGGTGGAGATTTCAACACTATAGATAATTGTGACGAAGGTGATATTTTCGGGTTACGACCACTAATCGCGAGAGAAAATTATGTTATTAAAGCCATCACCAAAGAAGAAAGTATAGTATATGGTATTCCCTTATCCGTTTTCCGGCCGGTAGTTGAACAAAACCCGCAGGTAGGCAATTTTCTCATTGAGAGTTTTGCTTCCAATACTGAAAATCCTTATTCCGAAGAATACCGGAAAAAACTGTATACCGAAGAGGATATTGACGTAAAACTAAGCACCTCTACAGACTTGTCCGATTTGCAACCTACCAGGTATGTAAAAAATGTCATTACCTGTTTGCCCGAAGAGACCACCCAGAACGTGGCCCTGCTCATGCGTGAAAAGAATATTGGCTCTGTAGTCATTACCGAAGACGATATCCCTATAGGCATTGTGACCGATCGCGACCTGAAAAACAACATAGTTACCGGTGATTACCCGATTGATACCCCTGTAAAAAACATTATGACCTCCCCCGTGGTCTGTTATCCCAGAAACACGACCATAGCTCAGGCACAAATAGCCCTTATGAAACACAAGATAGGGCATCTCTGCATCACAAAGGACGGCACCCCAAAATCCAAACTTATAGGCCTCATTTCCGAACATGACATTACCGTGTCGCAGGGGAATAACCCTTCGGTATTGATGAAAGCCATCAAGCGCGCTTCTAAAACCAAACAACTGAAGCGCATACACGAAAAGATAATGATCCTCCTTAAGGGATATATTCGGCAAAACATCCCCCTCACCCATATCTCCAGGATCATTACCGAACTGAATGATGCTACTATTAAAAGGTGTATAGAATTGTCCCTTGCCAAAATGCCCGAAGCCGCGCCGGTAAAATTCGCCTGGTTATCTCTGGGCAGCCAGGGCAGAAAAGAACAGCTTCTGCATACCGACCAGGACAACGCCATTGTGTTCGAAAATGTAGAGGCTGAAAAACTCGAAGAAACGAAGGCTTATTTCCTGGCACTTGCCCAAAAAGTAACCAAACGTCTCAACACCCTGGGCTACGAGTACTGCCCGGCAGATATGATGGCAAGCAATCCGAAATGGTGTCTTTCGCTCGAAGAATGGAAGTCCCAGTTTACCAAATGGATAGCAGAGCCGGGGGACGATGAAATTCTACTTTGCTCCATCTTTTTTGACTTTGACATTTCTTATGGCGACAGCACCCTTACCGATGCCCTGGGCAAACACATCTTTGAAAAGACCGGGCAAAACACCTATTTTTTTGCCATGCTGGGCAAAAGCGTTTTACAGACCCCCTCGCCCCTTGGCTTTTTCCGGCAGTTCCTCGTAGAACAAAACGGCGAATACAAAGATTTCTTCGATCTGAAAAAAAGGGCCATCACTCCTATTACAGATGCGGGAAGGGTACTCATCCTCTCCCATCAGGTACAACATATAAATAACACCGCTGAGCGCTTTGAAAAGCTTGCCACTTTAGAACCGGAAAACAAACAGCTTTACCTGTCCTGTTCATATACTTCCAAAGCCCTGTTGAAATTCCGCACCAAGCACGGCCTTATGCATAACGATTCCGGTCGCTACATTGAACTCTTCGCCCTGTCTAAAGAAGAAAAAATAAAACTCAAACGGTGTTTTAAAACTATCCGGGAGATTCAGGAACTGATAAAAATAAGGTATAAACTCACTTCCTTTATATAATAAAAACGCATTTCAAAATCCAAACAATTTGTTATTTCTCGCTTTGGAATTTGGAATATATGGATTTAGTTGTTTATCCCGGAAAAATAAGGGGAAAAACTTGATCTTCTCCCTGTTTTACCAGTAAACCGGCCCTCTTCCCAGGTACTTTTCTGCAATGGGCAGGTAGTAATCCTTTATGTCTTCCAGGTCGTATATCTTATTGGATTTGGTGTACAGATCGTATTGATTAAAATCTTTTACCCATTCCTTATATTTTTGGTCATTCTGGTCAAGCAGTTCAGTATAACTTCCGCCACTGTGCCAGGGATAGAAAGAGTGGTAACGGATCATCACCATTCCGGCTTGCGGTATGCTGTTGTCCTTGTGATTGCTCAGTACCTGGTAGAGATATTCGTCATGTCCCCATGCCAGTGCAAGGTTGTCAATGCCACAACCGGATTCGTATATGCCCAGGGGGGTATTGTACCGGGGGTCCTGCATATCTTTATTAAGGGCGTTGAATTCCGGGTAAACACAAGTGTCCGGCAAAGCGCATCCTACCACAAAAACATCTCCTACCAAGCCCCATTGTTCGGCCTGGCTCGTGCCGTCCTCGTCACATCCCCACAGATACATTACTTTACCCAGGTCGTGGATCAGTCCCACCAGTTGCATCCAGTCCGGCCTGTTGTCGGCGCGGATGGCTTCGGCAGATTGTACCAGGTGTTGTACGTTCGGGAGGTCGAGATCCGGGTCGCTCACATCGATGAGGGCATCCAGCTTTTCCATGGCATCCCACAGGTTCATGGGCTTGTCGTACGTAAGGTATTTTTTCTTCATCTGCCGGACATAGTCATAGGTCTGACGTTCGCGCATTTTTTTGTAATGCAGTCTTACCGCTGCATCTACATCCAGTTTATCGTAGTTACGGAATTCTTTTTTTGTAGTTTCCATGATCTAAGCTTGTAATTTTATCATTATTCGTCATGTTTATTCTCATTCGCCCTGTCCTTCCCGGTAACCAGGCCTACACATTACCGAGCAGAATGTACATGGATATGGTTATAACCACCAGTACAACACTCAGGGGCACGGCATATTTCCAGGGCGTTACGTTGAGGATACCCCTGTCTTTTATAACAAAGGTATTTTTCCTCGGGTACCATAAAGATACAAAATGCATCATTAGAATGTTCAACAAAAATTCAAGTCCCCAGATATGTACAAAATGCAGATCTACCTGAAATACAAAATACGTAAGCACATAAAATACCAGGCCGAACAGCAGGCCTGCCTTTGCCCCGACAGCCGACACCTTCGGAAAGAGAAACCCGGCAAGGATAACACTGGCTATGGGGATAAAGAAAATACCGTTGAGTTGTTGCAGCAACTGGTAGAGCCCCTGGGGTGCATTGGCTACAAACGGAGCGATGCCAATGGCAAAAATACCCAGCACTGCCGACACCCACTTTCCTATACGCACCAGTTTCAGTTCTCCCGTGTTCCGGTTGATATATCTTTTGTACAGGTCCAGGCTAAAGACCGTGGCGGCACTGTTCAGGGCGCTGTTGAAGGTGCTCAGGATGGCGCCCATCATTACGGCTACGAAAAACCCCGTAAGCCAGAACGGCAGGACTTTTTTGACGAGCATGGGGTATACGCTGTCCGGATCTTCATAGAGGGAGTCGCCAAAATAATAAAAGCCGATAAGCCCCGGCAATACAATAACCAGCGGAATGAGTATTTTCAGGACTCCTGTATAAAGCAATCCCTTTTGGGCTTCTTTCAGGCTTACCGCTCCCAGGGCTCTCTGGATTATGGACTGGTGCATGGCCCAAAAATACAGCTGGTTGATCATAAGCCCGGTAAACAGCACTTCGAAAGGGAGAATGGCAGACCTTGCCCCCGGCCCTATACCGGGTTCCCGGCTGACAACATTAAATTTGGAAGGGTCTTTTTCAAAAACTTCTGCCAGTCCGTCAAATATATTCCCCTTACCGATGCTCCACAAGGCCAATGCCGGTACGAGCAGCCCGGCGATAAGGAGTCCGAAACCATTTATAGTATCGGTATAGGCCACCATTTTCAGTCCCCCGAATATAGCGTATACCGCACCTATGCCCCCCACTACCAGGATGGTTATCCATATGCCCTGCGACCTGCTTACATCGAGAAGTTCCGAGATCCGGAATATGGCTTCTATATTCAGCGCTCCCGTATAAAGTACAATGGGCAGAAGCGTAACCGTAAACGAAATGATGAGCAGTGTGGCCACAATAGTACGGGTAACACCGTCGAACCGCTTTTCGAGGAATTCGGGGATGGTGGTAAGGCCCATTTTCAGGTATCTCGGGGCAAAATACAGGGCGGCGATCACCAGGGCCAGCGCAGAAGTCACTTCCCAGGCAATGATGATGGCCCCGTTTTTATAGGACGAGCCGTTCATCCCCACCAGGTGTTCCGTAGAGATATTGGTAAGCAGGAGCGAACCTGCTATTACTACTCCTGTAAGCGACCGTCCGCCAAGAAAATAACCATCCTGCGTCTTCAGGTTGTCGCGACGCAGTTTCCAGGTGGCATAAAATGCTACAAAAGCGGTAAATAACAAAAAGCTGAGGAAAGTAAGCATGTATCCGGATAAATTTAGGAATGCCGTGAATTTACAAAAAAAATTGTTCGCTTCGGAAGTTGATGAAGGGGATGCTTTTATAAAGTATCAAATATGATCTTTTAGACCAAAAAAACATCAGTGCTCCCATAACCGAAAAAATACACCATGTTCACAAGGCCGGAGTTTCGTTAAAAATATCTATTCCTTTAATATAATACACCTTACATACCACAACATTAACCGGTTAAAATTAGCAACCCTATCAAAATCCGGGTTCTTTATTAACTACTATACAAAAATTCATCTTAACATAAATTTTTGTTAACCTCTCATAGTTCTCACTCTTATTAAAAGTATTACTTTTGCCACTTCATTTATGAAACACAGAGCAACTACATACTTCAAAACCCTTACGCCGCCTTGATAGCGGGGACATGCTCAGCATAATGCCGCTCTCTGTCTTTGGGAAACCGGCTCTTTTTTATATACCATACATTTTATTATTATTCAACACAGGTTAGTTATATACTTATCTACTATTTATAATTATTGCTATGAAGAAAATATTCAATTTATTTGATCTTTCGCAAAAGGTAAACTATAAAACCGAGATTCTCTCCGGTCTCACCGTAGCCCTTGCCCTTGTACCCGAAGCCATTGCGTTTGCCATGATTGCCGGCTTTTCTCCTCTTGTAGGATTGTATGCTGCCTTTACCATGGGGCTTATAACTTCCATACTCGGCGGCCGTCCGGGGATGATATCCGGGGCTACCGGGGCCGTTGCCGTGGTATTCGTAGGACTTATTGTAAAATTACAGGAAATGAATCCGGGTATAGACGCCGAAGGTATCCTCCAATATGTATTTGCTACTGTTATTCTGGCAGGATTAATACAAATAGCGGCCGGGATATTCCGTTTGGGCAAATTCATCCGGTTGGTACCTCATTCCGTTATGTTCGGTTTTGTAAACGGCCTGGCTATAATCATATTCACCGCACAATTTTCAAGTTTTTATCAGAAAGGGAGTACCGAACTCCTTCAGGGGCCGGCCATGCTGGTTATGCTGGGGCTGGTTTTGCTCACTATGTTTATTATATGGGGCTTACCCAAACTCACCAAGGCAGTACCTTCATCTTTGGTTGCTATTATTGTGGTTTCCGCCCTGGTTATAGGTCTTAATATAGAAACCACCACTGTGGCCGACACACTTAAAGAAGGTGAGACTATCAAAGGCGGGTTTCCTCCACTGACCATACCCAATATTCCGTTTACCTGGGAAACCTTAATGCTTATCCTCCCCTATTCCGCCATTGTTGCCGGTGTAGGTATGATAGAAAGCCTGCTTAGCCTGAGCCTTATCGACGAAATTACCGAAACCCGCGGCCGGGGAAACAAAGAATGTGTGGCACAGGGAACGGCCAATATTGTTTCCGGTTTCTTTTCCGGTATGGGTGGTTGTGCCATGCTGGGGCAAAGCCTTATCAACATTTCCTCCGGGGCAAGGGCAAGGTTGTCCGGTATTGTAGCTTCCGTAGGATTGCTGTGCTTTATCATGTTCGGTTCCAGCCTTATCGAAAGGCTTCCTATGGCCGCCCTGGTAGGCGTTATGTTTATGGTAGCCATAGGCACTTTTGAATGGGCCAGTTTAAAAACATTTAAAAAAATGCCGGCTTCCGATGTTATTGTCATGGTACTGGTAACCCTCATCACCGTTATTACGCATAACCTGGCTGTCGCCGTGCTTATCGGGGTGGTACTTTCTGCCCTGGCTTACTCCTGGGAAAATGCCAAACGGATTCGTGCCCGGAAATACGTAGACGAAAACGGGGTGAAACATTATGAAATATTCGGTCCCCTGTTTTTTGGTTCTATACAAGGTTTTGCCGATAAATTTGACGTGCTCAACGACCCGCAGGAAGTAGTTATTGACTTTGCCGAAAGCCGGATTGCGGACATGTCGGCCATAGAAGCGCTAAACGCGGTAACCAAACGCTATGCAAAAAGAGGGAAAACCGTACGCCTGCGACATCTCAGTAAAGACTGCCGCAGACTGCTGCAAAATGCCGAAGCCATTATTGATGTGAATATAATGGAAGATCCGAGTTACAAAGTTATGGTTAACAGGATATAATTTCCTTATCAGAATATGCTAATTGGATAATTGGTCAATTATCCAATTAGCATGTTTAATTCCCGAAAACAATCAACCTCCCCTCCACGGTTAGCCGGGAAAATCCCAACGCTTCTTTAATCCATCGTAAGGTTTCTTCACTATAAATAAATACATGTGTAGGGTCGTTTTTATAATTCCAGCCGTGAAAATCTTTTGTACCGTCATATAAATTTGTCATACAATACAGTTTTCCTCCCGGAAGCAAGAGGGATTTCAGCAATCGGAACTCCCGGAAAGGCTTCTGAAAATGTTCTATAACCTCGCAACAAACTATATAATCATAGCCTTCTTTCAGTAGGTTTTCGTTCCTGGCAAAAAAAGGATCGTACTGCACTATATTATAGCCCTCATCTTCCAGGACTTTGGAGATCACCGGACCTGTACCGGAACCAAAATCCAGTCCGCGGCGGTGTTTGTCAAAATCATGCAGTACGGATGACGTAATTGGGGAGACAAATTGCTGGTAGTGTTTATCAAAAACATCGTTGTTGTGTTCTTCATAGCGGGATTTTTCCGCATCGCTGTCCACATAGGTGCTTCTTGCCCGGAAAAGGCCCCGGCAACGCCGGCAGGAATAAAACTCATGGTTCTTTCGGTAAAACAAACTTACATTTTCACTACTGCACAGCGGGCAGTGTCTAAGGTTGTCCATGGTATTATTGTCTTTTCGGATCCCATTACAAAGGTATCGGAATTTATCAGGCAGAAACAAAACCCTGTTTTTCTGTAGGAGTGTACATACCGGAAAATACACAATCTGTTAAATTAAAAGTGTTTTGCTATTTTTCATCCTTTCCTGTTTAACAGCCTCATGCCAAATTTAGTATATTCGTGCAGTTCATTCCACGGGCTTCGGAAGAAACCCTTGAATTGCCAATCGTAACGTCTAAACCGAAACTATTTGCTCATGAAGCGCTATTTTATTTGCTTTTTACTCTTTGTGACGGCATGCAACACCGTAGATACGGAAGAAGAACAGGAGTTCGTAACCTTGTTCGAGACTTCCGGTGGTGAAAAAACCGCCGAATACGAGGAAGTGATGGCCTATTATATGAAACTGGCCAGGACTTTCCCCGATATTGCCCTCCAGACCATGGGAGACACAGATAGTGGCCACCCGCTGCATATTGTGACTTATAACCCGGAAGGGAGTTTTAATTTCAACCGGATACGGGAAGATAAACGTATTGTTTTAATCCTAAATGGTATCCACCCTGGCGAAAGTGATGGTATTGATGCTACCATGATGCTTTTGAGGGATTATGCGAAGGGTAAACTTACGCCCCCGGAAAATACGGTTATCGTAGCCGTTCCTGTATATAATATAGGTGGGGCCCTCAACAGGAACAGCCATACGAGGGCCAACCAGAACGGCCCGGAAGCTTACGGCTTTCGCGGCAATGCCCAAAACTATGACCTCAATCGCGATTTTATAAAATCGGATTCCAAAAACGCCAGGGCATTTGCCGAAATTTTCCACCTGGTAAAACCTGATGTGTTTATAGACACGCATGTAAGCAACGGAGCGGATTATCAATATACGCTCACGCATCTGTTCACCCAGCACAACAAACTGGGGGGAGAACTCGGTAAATACCTGCACCGGGAAATGATGCCGCAACTGGAAGAAAACCTGGCAGACAAGGACTGGCACATTACTCCTTATGTTAATGTCTTTAACCGGGTTCCGGAAAGCGGCTTTTCCCAGTTTATGGACCACCCGAGATATTCCACCGGGTACACAACCTTGTGGAACACCCTGGGCATGATGGTGGAAACCCATATGCTGAAACCGTATAAACAGCGAGTGGAAGGTACCTACCAATTGCTGAAGGATATGGTGGAGATTACCGAAAAGGATCATGACAAGATAAAAGAACTACGGGAACAAGCTTTTGCGTATTATGCGGAAGCAGACACTTACCCGGTGCAGTGGACGATAGATTCCACTAAAGTATCTACCCTGCAATTCCGGGGGTATGAGGCCGATACACTTATCAGTGAAGTTACCGGTTTCCCCAGGTTAAAATACGACCGGAACAGGCCATTTACCAAACCGGTTTCGTATAACGATTATTTTAAACCGTCCAAAGAAGTTTCCGTTCCCAAAGCTTACATCATACCTAAACAATGGTGGCAAATCATAGAACTTTTACAGGCCAACCAAATAGAATTACAACCTCTTACCCGCGATACGCTTATGGAAATAGAGGTTTACCGCATCGAAGATTTCCAAACCCGGACTTCCGCCTTCGAAGGGCACTACCTGCATTATAACACCTCCGTTAGTTCCCGCACGGAGAAAAAGCAGTTCCTGAAAGGAGATTATATGGTAAAAACCGATCAACCTTCAATACGTTATCTTTTGGAAACACTGGAACCGGAAGCCTCGGATTCGTTTTTTAACTGGAATTTTTTTGATGCGATACTGCAACAAAAGGAGCATTTTTCTCCTTATGTATTTGAAGATATAGCATTAGAAATCCTGAATGAGAACCCGCAACTGAAAAGCGAATTCGAATCGGCAAAGGCCAGAGACTCCTTGTTTGCGGGTAACTGGTATGAGCAACTGAACTGGGTGTACGAACATTCCCCTTATTACGAAAAGGCGCACCGGCAATATCCCGTATACCGGGTCAAAGGCTAATATTCATATAAATCCACTCCTTTTCCGTATGACACCTACCTAATTATACCCGACGGCCTGTAACGCAAACAACTCTGCGTACAGGCCGTTGTTATCCATAAGCGATTCGTGTGTTCCGTATTCCAGTACTTTGCCGTCTTTAAGCACTACAATGGTATCGGCCAGCCGTACTGTACTGAACCGATGTGAAATTATTATGGCGGTCTTCTCTTCAGTAAGTCCTATGAACCGCTGAAAGGCTTCATACTCTGCCCGGGCATCCAGTGCAGACGTAGGCTCGTCCAGGATAGCAATTTTAGCATCTTTCATATATGCCCTGGCCAGCGCTATTTTTTGCCATTGTCCACCGGAGAGGTCCAGTCCGTCCGTAAACCTGCGTCCTAGTTTCTGATCGTATTTTCCGGGAAGGGAAGCGATAACCTGGTCGGCCAGGCTTTGCTCGGCAGCGTTAAATATCCGGTCATGATTATGTACTTCTTCTATATTACCCACAGCTATATTTTCTCCTGCCGAAAAATTATACTTTACAAAATCCTGGAAGATCACTCCGAAAAGTCCCTGGTATGCTTCTTTGGAAAATTCCCGGACATCGGTTCCGTCCAGTAATATTTGTCCTTTTACCGGCTCGTAAAACCGGAGGGCAAGTTTTATGAGCGTGGTCTTCCCTGCGCCGTTCTCCCCTACAAAGGCCAGTTTCCGGTTCGCGGGAACTTTAAAACTCACTCCTTTCAGCACATATTCTTCCCTTCCCGGGTATTTAAACCACACATCCACAAACTCCAGCCCCTGGTGAATAACATCCGGAACGGGGATCGTTGTTCCCGGATCATCGGAAGCAGTTTCCAGATCCAGAAAATCAAAATAGTCTTTTAAGTACAGGGAGCTTTCCGTAATCTGGCTGAACCGAAAAAAAATGTTCTGCAACTGGCTTCGCAACCGGTTAAAGGACCCGGAAAGGAAGGTGAGATCACCAACCGTAAGCACACCTGCAACCACACGGATAATGATCAGTACGAAGGCACCGTAATAAGAGAATACCCCCAGCATATTAAAAGCCCCTCCCCACAGGTTCCTCCGGATGGCAAGCCTACGGGTTACTTTATAATAAGCGTCCGAAAGTTTCTTAAAACGGTCTGCTATATACGCCGTAAGACCGAACAACTTTACCTCTTTGGCCGTAATGTCACTGGCACCTACATAACGCAGGTCATCCAGTTCCCGCCGTTCGGTCGTCCAGCCACGTGCAAGGGAATAGCTTTTCTGGCTGAACTTTATTTCGTTGAGGAAGGCCGGTATAACCGCGAGGATGAGAAGTGCTATAAGCCAAGGCTCGAATACGGTAAGGGCTGTTATCAGGGAAATCACCGTGATACTGTCCTGCAACTGGGCCATAATATTGGACATCAGCGATACTCTTCCCACAGTTTGCCGGCGTGCTCTTTCGAGTTTATCATAAAAGTCGGCATCTTCCAATTGACTCAGTTCAATTTCCGCGGTTTTATTGATGATTTCTACGGATGATTTATTGGAATAAAGGTCTCCTATTAACGTATCTGTCAGGTTTGTAGCCCTGCTGATCAGGTCGGAAATCACTGCCAGCCCCAGTTCTATGGCAACCAATACCCAAAGTCTCCCGAAATCCTTATCGGTAGCATCGATTTGCAGAACAACTTCATCCAATATTAACTTGCCGACCCACAAGAGAAGCACCGGAATGGCCGAATTGACAATACGGGCCAGTATATTGGCATAAAAAAACCCGGGAGACACCTCACGTATCTTCCCGAAAAATCTCGGAAGATACTGGAGGGAACCCAGGCGTTCTTTCCACCCTATTTTAGATGTACCGGAATCGGTAATGGACTTTTTCTGAGGCATGCTTTTATGTTTTACCCGATAAATTTAGGGTTTTTGACCATCTTGCCTTCGACATCCGTTACTTTTTATCCGGCAAACCGGATCATCTATTGTTTTTTCCAGGGTTTTCTGTTCTTGTATTTAGGACCGGTGAGGTCGTCCCTCTTCTTTCGTGTAACCACTTTTTGGGTCGTCTCTTCCTTTTGCCATATTTTACTGTTTTTGGCTTTGGGCCCCGTTACAGTCTCTCTTTCGGGAGTATGGTACACTTTTATGTCCTTAAACTCTTTGTTCCACACTTTTTTATTCTTGACTTTTGGTCCGGTGTCAGCACTCTGCTGACCGTAAGAAACAGACATAACAAGTGCCGCACACATTAAAATTAATGTATTTTTCATGATTTCTGTTTTTTGTGTATACTGCAAAAATAAATATTAAAAAACAGGTTTTTACTAAAAAATACATAAAATTTAACCCTGAAAATGAGAATATGCCTATTAAATAGAAAACAAGGACTTTATGTTTGCATACGAATTTTGAAGTGCTTCGGATACCTCTTCAGGGCTCTTCCATTCGACCTTTTCGATACCCTCTTCGCATTGCGCTTTAAACTTTCCTGTAAAGGTACTGCTCATAGCATACCAATAGGTCTCTTTTAGCTTATAAACACCATTTCTTTTGAAAATATGGTAAGTCTTTTGTAATAAAGGTCCGAGCTTTAATTTTTTGATACCGGTTTCCTCTTCCACTTCTCTTATTGCCGCTTCCTCAATAGACTCTTTTTTTTCCAGCTTGCCTTTAGGCAGGTCCCATTTTCCATTTCTGTAAATAAACAGTACTTCGTTTTTCGCATTGGTCACCAACCCTCCGGCAGCTACCACAAGTGGCAGTTTTTCCAGGAGTTTCTGCAGCAACTGTTCCTCTTGCGGATAGTATAAATGGGCTGATTCCATTTCCCCTTTATTGAGTTGCCTTATAACTTCTTCTATACTTACACTTTCCAGTAAAAACGATTTATGTTTTACCTCTTTCGTAAGTATATTTGTTAAAATAATTGGATAATCATTTACAAAAACTTCATACATTTGTCACCATGGTTTTAGACAAAAATACCGCTAAGAAAACAGCAGAACTTTTGTTGCAAATTAATGCAATAAAATTGAATCCTAAAAATCCTTTTACATGGGCTTCGGGATGGAAATCACCTATTTATTGTGACAACAGGATCTCCTTATCTTTTCCACCTATCCGCAACTTCATCCGCGAAAACATGGCAAAGCAGATCGAGGAACATTACGGTAGGCCCGATGTTATTGCCGGAGTAGCTACCGGAGCCATTGGGATAGGCATACTGGTAGCGGAATCCCTGGGACTCCCTTTCGTATATGTGAGACCGGAGCCAAAAAATCACGGGAGACAAAACCAGATAGAGGGATTTCTGGATCATGCCCAAAACGTTGTGGTGGTGGAAGACCTTATCAGCACCGGAAAAAGTAGTCTCAATGCGGTAGAAGCACTCAGGGAACAGGGTGCGAATGTTAAAGGCATGATCGCTATTTTCTCTTACGGATTTGATATTGCCGTCAAGAATTTCGAAGAAAAACAGGTGCACCTCACCACCTTGAGCAACTATGAATACCTGCTGGAACAAGCGAAGGAAACCAACTATATCAGTGAAAGCGAACACCATACCCTGAAGGAATGGCGGACCAATCCGGCAGAATGGAAATCGACAGCGGTAAAATAGTTTTTTTCGGGAAAACACTATAATCGTAAGGACGGCACATAATTTGCATACAAAACATATTTACACTAACACAACTTGCACATGCATATAGAAAGTCCGAAAACAACAGTAAATAAATCTCAGGAAGAACTTTTTTATTTCCTCTCCGACGTAAAAAATTTTGAAACACTGATGCCGGAAAACACCAGTATGTTTGAAGTACTGACCGAAAAAAAATTCGCTTTCGCACTCAAAGGAATGCCGGAAATAACTCTGGACATAAAAGAGAAGAACGAGTTTGACCGTATAGTTCTCGGATCCGGCAGTAGTAAACTATCTTTTACATTAACGGCAGACATCCAGACGATAGAAACCGACAAAAGTGAAGTAACCCTTATCTTCGAAGGCGAATTCAATGCTATGATGGGAATGATGATAAAAGGCCCTATAACCAACTTTATCGGCACCCTTACGGAGAATATGGGGAAGTTGTGAAAAAGCTGGAAGCCGGAAGCACGGAGTACGAAGTTGTATATCCGGAGAATTATTTTACTCCATGCTTCGTGCTCCGTGCTTCCGGCTTCAATACAACAGCTTCACTTCTTTCAGGTCATATTCCTTTTGTATTTCATCTTCCTGCCTTATAATCAGCTTCCCTGTTTCCGAGATACCTTTGATAAACCCCATAAACAATACGCCTTCGCTATCGGTAAAAGTTGACGGCTTGTCCCGGCGAAAAAGACTTCCCTCATACTGAGATTTTAATTCCTCAAGATTGCGGTCTACCAAAAATTTCTCGCTGATCTGCAACTCCTTTACTATTTGATGCATCAGTTCGTCGAGATTGTATGTAACTCCTGTAATAAGCTTTAACGAACCGGCATTGGGCAACCCGTTGAAATTTGTCTGGTTGACATTGAGCCCCATACCTATGACAGCCGCATTCAGCTCCCCCTTTTTTATAATACTTTCAATAAGAACCCCGCACACCTTCTGGTTAGCTGACAAAATGTCGTTAGGCCATTTAATTTTCAGTCGCGGTACACCGAATTTTTTCAGGGCACGGACAATAGCCAGCGATGTGGCCATACTCAGGCAGAATATTTCTTCTTTACGGATACAGGATATCTTCTTGTATACACTAAATGTCAGGTTTTTACCGGACTCCGAGCTCCACGATGTTCCCATCTGCCCCCTCCCCATGGTTTGCTCTCGTGTAACAACCACCGTATAATCCTGTAAAATCCCCGAAGTACTTAATTCTTTTAAATAAGAATTCGTAGAATCAATGGCATTAAGTTTGATAATATGCATACGGAATACAAATGTTCTGTTAAATAGAATAGTTAAAGAAACAAAAAAGTAATAACTTTGCGAAAATAACCAATATCCGAAGGCCTCGCCTCTGGCAATTAGGCAAAACGGGCGGGATAGCTTACATCATATGTAAGACAGTATGAGGCCCGGATGCAAATTTAAACACATGAAAGTTAATGGCAAAAAAGAATAGTAGCGCAGATCAACTCATTGCAATAATCTTGAAAGGGATAGAGGATGTTAAAGGAAAGGATATAAATATACTGGATTTAAGAGAGATTGAGAACACGGTTTGTGACTACTTCATCATCTGCAACGGTACTTCCAATACCCAGGTAAATGCCATCGTAAATTCCATCCAGAAAACAGTAAGTAAGGAAATCAAAGATAAGCCATGGCATGTAGAAGGTACGGACAATGCCGAATGGGTACTCATGGACTACGTAAACGTAGTAGTACATGTTTTCCAGAAGCACATTCGCGAATACTACGACATTGAAGGTCTTTGGGGTGATGCAAAAGTGACCGCCGTTCCAACCGATTATTAATGAATATTTTTAGACAAAGACAAATAATTAATGGCAAAAGACAACCCGAATAATAAAAAACCGAGATTCAGTTCGTACTGGATTTATGCAATCATTTTGTTTGTGATTATCGGAGTTAACCTGTTTTCAGGGGGAAGTAGCTGGCAAAAACTTACAGCCACCACCCCTTCCGAATTACAGGAATTTCTCAAAAACGGTGACGTAGAAAAAGTACTTATTATTACCAATACAAGACAGGCCAAGGTATTTCTTAACAAAGATGCTATGGCCAAGGAAGTGCATAAAGACGTAGGAGACAACTCCCTGCTTCCTGCTTCCGGATCTTCTCCTCAATACGAGGTGAAATTCGGTGATCTTCAGAATTTTGAGAACGAAATAAAAAAGACTATAAAGGACAACAACCTGCCAACCGTCATCGGTTATGACCAGGAGTCCAACCTTTTCGGAGATTTTATCATTACCCTGCTGCCTTTCATTCTTATCATAGGGATATGGATATTCCTGATGCGCAGAATGGCGGGAGGCGGCGCCGGAGGTGCCGGCGGACAGATCTTCAATATAGGTAAATCCAAAGCAAGACTTTTCGACGAAAAGACAGAGACCAAAGTAACTTTCAAAGATGTTGCCGGTCTCGAAGGAGCTAAAGAAGAAGTCCAGGAAATTGTGGAATTCCTTAGAAATCCTGACAAATACACCTCTCTCGGAGGAAAAATCCCTAAAGGAGCTCTGCTCGTCGGGTCACCTGGTACTGGTAAAACCCTTCTTGCCAAAGCTGTTGCAGGAGAGGCTAAAGTACCTTTCTTCTCCCTTTCCGGTTCCGATTTTGTGGAAATGTTCGTCGGCGTGGGTGCATCCAGGGTAAGAGACCTGTTTAAACAGGCTAAGGACAAATCGCCTGCTATCATCTTTATCGATGAGATCGATGCCATCGGAAGGGCCAGGGGGAAAAATAATTTCACCGGTTCCAACGACGAACGCGAAAATACCCTGAACCAACTGTTAACGGAAATGGACGGTTTTGACACCAACACAAATGTTATTGTCCTTGCCGCTACCAACCGTGCTGATGTTCTGGATAAAGCGCTTATGCGCGCAGGAAGGTTTGACAGACAGATTTTCGTGGACCTTCCGGACATCAGGGAACGAAAAGAAATTTTTGAAGTCCACCTCAGACCTATAAAAACATCAGAGGCTCTTGACCTGGAATTCCTGGCCAAGCAAACCCCCGGTTTTTCCGGAGCGGATATCGCCAATGTGTGTAACGAAGCGGCCCTTATTGCTGCACGAAAAGGCAAAAAAGCGGTAGACAAACAAGACTTCCTGGATGCCGTAGATCGTATCATAGGTGGTCTGGAGAAGAAAAACAAGATCATAACCCCGGAAGAGAAAAAAACCATAGCCTTCCACGAAGCCGGTCATGCCACCGTAAGCTGGATGCTGGAACATGCCGCTCCTCTGGTAAAAGTAACTATTGTTCCAAGAGGTCAGTCCCTCGGTGCTGCCTGGTATCTCCCCGAAGAACGTCTGATCGTTCGTCCGGAGCAAATGCTGGATGAAATGTGTGCTGCATTAGGAGGACGGGCTGCAGAAAAAGTAATATTCGGTAAGATCTCCACAGGCGCTCTCAGCGACCTGGAAAAGGTAACCAAACAAGCTAAAGCCATGGTGACCATCTACGGACTTAACGACAAGATAGGAAACCTGACTTATTACGATTCCAGCGGACAGAGCGAATATGGTTTTACCAAACCCTATAGTGAAGAGACCGCCATAGTCATAGACCAGGAGATCTCCAACATCATAGAAGAGCAATATACAAGAGCCGTAAAGTTGCTGTCCGAAAACAAGGACAAGCTAACGGAACTCGCGGATAGACTGCTTGAAAAAGAGGTTATCTTTAAAGATGATCTTGAGAGAATTTTCGGCAGACGTCCTTATCAAAAAGAGGAAGAAGGAATTATAGAAAAGTAATCTTCAACCAAAATATTTCTACCCCTGCCGGCTTGAGAACAACAAGCCGGCAATGTTGTTTTAAATAACAGGTAAAGCAAGGATTTCTCAAAGAATATTTTTAACTTTACATAAAAATAAAAGGCACTTTTTTCCGTTGAATATTGAATGAAGCTATTTAAGAAGATTTTAGACATTATAAACAAACCGCATCCTGACGACGATCCTATTGCGGAAAGAGGTAAGTTTATGCCTAATATTGATCTTCCCGTAGACGAAAAATTCACCATTAACTTTAAAAAGAACGGAGGTAAATTTATTTATTGCGACTCTATCGAAGAAATTTACGAAAGTTTTCAAAGTATACTTACAGAGAATAACTGGAATGATAAAAAAATATTCTGTATAAACGCCAAACTAAAAGAAAAGTTTGAAAAACTCGGGGGGGAGTTTTCCTCCAGCTTTCAGGGAAGTTCCGCTTTTATAACTACTTGCGAAAACCTCGTTGCTGATAATGGGGCTATACTCATCAGTTCCAATCAAATAGGAGAGCTCAAACTGCACGACCTTCCGGATAATTTAATACTTTTCGCCACCACCAGCCAACTCGTAAATACTATAGGAGAAGGCCTGAGGGGCATTAAAAATAAAAACAAGGACCATATACCAACCAACATCACTACAATAAAACACTTCAATATACAGGGAGAAAAGAACTTTCTTAACTACGGAAGTAATTCAAAAAACCTATATTTGCTCCTTCTCGAAGATTTGTAGAATGAAAGACCTTCTCACTCGTTCCATTACGGGAATCCTTTATGTATTCCTGTTGTTGTCGGCAGTGTTTTTAAGCAGTGATGCCTTTGATTTCCTCTTCCTGTCTTTCGGGTTGATATGCATCTATGAATTTAAAAAACTCATTAAGCTAAGCGGTTATTATATTTTCATTGCCTTCCTGTTACTATGGTGGCTGTTTGTACACCTCGTACAAAGGGAAGCAGCGATCTTTTTTCTGCTCTCCATTACCCTTGTGGTGAACTTTTTTTTAATTGCCTTCCTTTATTCCGGTAAGCAATTGAAGAATATACAGGAGCTACATAAATTTATCATCACGCTCTTTTATATAGGGGCCGGATGTATTTTCCTGACCATGATCCCCTATCACAATCACAATAATCCTTTTGCCAAGTTCGTAATAATTGGTATTTTTATATTAATATGGATAAATGATACCTTTGCATATCTGGTAGGAAGAAGTATAGGACGAACGAAGCTATTTCCCAGCATATCCCCTAACAAAACCATAGAGGGTTTCATTGGGGGAATGATTTTCTCTCTGGTAGCGGCATATATAATTGCGCTGTACAACAAGGATCTCAGTACTGTACAATGGATCATTCTTTCGCTGGTAGTGGTAACCACAGGGACCCTGGGGGATCTTATAGAATCCAAATTCAAACGGCTTGCAGGAGTAAAAGACAGCGGAGCCATACTACCGGGGCACGGAGGCCTGCTTGATCGGTTAGACAGCATTATATTCCTTGCTCCTTTTACATATTTGACTTTACAACTTTTTATCTATGTTTCATAAAGAAGGACATAAAATCATCATCATTACCTTTTTGGTTGTCGTTGGTATTATCCTGCTTGCAGAATATTTTATTCCTGTAGTATGGTTACAATTTCCCGTACAAGTTGCCGCTATTATACTGCTGTTTCTTATACTCCAGTTTTTCCGAAACCCGAAACGAAAGGCATCACAAAATGATGATTATATCATTGCCCCGGTAGATGGCAAAGTTGTAGTTATAGAAGAAGTTTACGAAAAAGAGTATTTTAAAGACAAAAGAATACAGGTTTCCATATTCATGTCCCCCATAAATGTCCATGTGACCCGCTACGCGCTGGGAGGTGAAGTAGTTTACAGCAAGTACCATCCCGGAAAATACCTGGTAGCCTGGCACCCGAAATCATCAGAAGAGAACGAAAGGACCTCTGTAGTGGTTAAGAATGCGGTTTGGGGAGAAGTAATGTACAAACAAATAGCAGGTGCCATGGCCAAGCGCATCGTTAATTACGCTGCAGAAGGCTCTTTAGCTGTTCAAGGTGCTGATGCCGGCTTTATCAAATTTGGCTCCCGTGTAGACCTTTTATTACCTTTAGATACTAAAATAAAAATAAACCTTCACCAAAAGGTCAAGGGAGGGATTGATATTATAGCAGAAAAGCCGACTACCTCACAGTAGACCCATAAGACATCAGATAAAAAAATTTGACCGCAAACGTCGAAACATCTCGAATCTCACTTAGTGAGTAAAAAGTCAAATCAAACAGTATTGCTACAATTAATTGTCAAAATGACCGAAGAAGCATTAAATAAAGCTTTTGAAGAGGCTGTCGAACTCGTTAATAGCTATACCGAACCTCTACCCGCAGATTTCCTTTTACGGCTCTATGCGTATTACAAAATAGCGAACAAGAATTACGACAACCCAGGGAGCCGAAAACCTCTAATCAACGCATTTAAGGCTAATGCCCTTTTTCAGGCCAGGAACATAACGGAAAGAGAGGCAAAAGAAAAATATATAGCACTGGTGATGGCTCAGTTAAAAGAGGAATAAAAAGAGCATTTTAACACGTCAATCAATGAAAACGCCTTATTTTTCCTTTCTGCCACTCTCCACATAATCAAATACCTCATCTATGCTATGCATAATTAATTCCCTTTTGAAGTATTTTTGAAATACAATTAATCTTCCCGACAATTTCATATAATCCAAAGGAGAGTCCTCAAATCAGATTTAAAAGTCTGTGGTATTGCATGTAGTGCAGGTGGTTTTGACATGACTTATATCTACCCATAGCTAGAAGGCGCACTAATCCATTTGATTATAATAATGTCGGTATTCAGGTACCGATTATTAGTTTCTTCATAAGAGCATTAGCATCGGGTACTTCTCCCGCTCTATTTGTTGGAAGCTTAAACGCCTAATAACTAGAAGAAAAAATACACTTCTATACCTAATAGCATTGAATAAAAGCACTTTTTACAGAGTATCAGATCTTCATATACGACCATTTTCAATTCGAACGATTGCTAAACTGTTTGTTAACATCCATCAAGGCTTTATAGAATCTGGAAAAAGAAAACCGCCGGGGATTGCCCGGCGGTTTGTCTATTATCTTATTTAAGATTTTATTACTTCAATTTGAAAGTAACTCTTCTCACGATTTGACGTGCATTAGCAGAGCTCTTATCTACAGTGTCATCTACACCCATTCCTTTATAAGAAAGTCTGGATTCCTGAACACCTGAAGCAACCAGTATGTCATATACTGCTTTTGCTCTTCTTTCGGAAAGGGAACTATTAAATTCTCCATCTCCTCCGATCTCGTCAGCATATCCAAGCAATTCAGCTTGTGCAGACTGATTCTCGTTCATGTACTTAATCAGGTAATTGATCGCGTCGAAAGAATATACGGCTGGTTTGCTGCTGGAGAATCCGAAGTATACATTTACGTATCCGTCGTTCAGTAATTTCTTCACAGGGTCTCCACCACCTTGAAGACCATCCAGGCTTTCTTTGGAAGCGTAACGCATGTCAAGAGAACTCTCCAGATCATCCGGAATTCCGTTTTCGTTCAGATCATTTGCTTTACCGTATCGGTCAACAGATACTCCTGTAGGAGTGTTCGGCTCTTGATCGAGATAATCCGGCACACCGTCTCTGTCAGTATCCTGAAGCATCGCCTCAATATCGTCTACACGAACTGCAAGGTTATCCAATGCTTCGTTCTCTCTCAAATACCAGTCAGCATGTTGTTTTGCTTTTCCAAGATAGAACGAAATACCAACAGTTGCATTAAGCATGATACCGTCAAAACCACGCACTGAACTTTTTCTCGTACCATCAAACGTATAATTCTGACGACTGTGTGCTAATGTGGTAAAATCGGCATTCAACACTACCCGGTCACTGAGTTTTACCTGTCCTGTCAAACCAGCGATCCAGTTCATCATCTGATCGTGATCATCAGAGATAGGTCCCTGATCGGGACGCAATTGAGAGTATCCTGCTCCGGCATGTCCCAAAAGGTTAAAAGTCTTGGTCCACGTTTCCCAGTTCATGATCCTACCCAAGTTAGCAACTCCCTGCAAACTTACCCGGTAGTAATTGGTTTCGAAATCATTGGAATCTTCATCACTTTGAAAATTGTCATAACCGAAATCCAGTTTCAAACCGAATTTTTCGTTGAACATGTATCGAGCACCAAGATCGAGATGAAGAAAGTCAGGAGTGTTGGTGAAATATCCTCCAGCTAAAGGTCTGGCTGGCTTATTAACACCTCCGTTAACCTCAATAGACCATTTATTAAAATTGTCCTGAGCCATGACATCTGTAGTCTCCGATTCCTCGGAAGTATTCATCTCCTGCGCAGTCATACCTGTAGCAAATAATCCCACACAAAGCGATGTAAACATTAATTTTTTCATAATCATAATCAAGTGTTTAGTAAAAAAATTTTCTTAAATACTGTTTCCTAAATATACAAATGTTAGTGCGAATGTAATACAGTTTTCTCAAAATTTAATAACTTTTTTCATCTTTTTTTGACATACTGCCCTTTCGATAACGTCAATAAAAAAGCACAACTGCAAATAAATAACTGTATATCAAAACATTACCATTTACAAAGTGTTAAATTACATAATTCGCAATATACAATATATTACAAACACAGAAAGAAGGAATTTTCTTATTAAATATTTAGATTTGATAAACTTTCCTTTATTGTAGTGATTTTAGCAATTGCATCCGCTTCCTTTTGCCTCTCTACAGCCACCACCTTTTCCGGGGCGTTGTTCACAAAACGTTCGTTAGCCAGTTTTCCTCTTACCGATTTGAGAAACCCTTCTACATAAGACAATTCTTCCCGGAGCTTCCTGATCTCACTTTCCACATCTACCGAACCTGCTACAGGGATAAAGTATTCATTTACCCCTACACGGAAAGACATACTGCCCTCGACCTTTTCCACCTTACAATGAATTCCGGTAATGTTTCCCAGTTTTTTTATCACCTCATCCAGGCCATCCGAAAAATCAGATCCGTCTCCGGTGGTATAGAGTTCTAATTCATCTTTAAAAGGGATGTTTTTATCCTTTCTAACCGTCCGGATTCCGGATATAACTTCGGTAATCACAGAAAAGCCTTCAAGGAGTGACTCGTTTAGTTTTTCGGGTTTCGGCCAGGTTGATACGATCAATGCCTCATCCCGGTTTCTGTTCTCCATATGTTGCCATATTTCCTCAGACAGGAATGGCATGAAAGGATGCAATATTTTGAGGTTCTCTTCGAAAAGCGCTATAACCTGTTCATAAGTATCTTTACTTATAGGCATACCATAGGCCGGTTTTACCATTTCCAGAAACCAGGAACAGAAATCATCCCAAATGAGTTTATAGGTTGCCATCAGGGCGTCCGATATCCTGTATTTAGCAAAGTGATCTTCAATTTCTGCCAGTGTTTGCCCCAATTTTGAACTGTACCAACGTACTGCCACTTCCGAAACTTTGGTAGGTGCGGCAGTATCCGAGATTTCCCACCCTTTTACCAGGCGAAAAGCATTCCATATTTTATTTGCAAAACCTCTACCCTGCTGACAAAGGGCCTCGTCAAACAGTAAATCGTTCCCTGCTGCAGAACTGAGCAACAACCCAACCCTAACTCCGTCTGCACCGTAATCGGAAATAAGTTTGAGAGCATCAGGTGAATTCCCCAGAGATTTTGACATTTTCCTCCGTTGGCTATCTCTTACCAGTCCGGTGAGGTATACATTAGTAAAAGGCTTTTCATCCCGGTACTCATAGCCGGACATGATCATCCTCGCCACCCAGAAAAACAGGATATCCGGTCCGGTCACCAGATCATTCGTGGGATAGTAATACCTGATTTCCTCGTTTTCCGGATCTAATATCCCTCCGAACACGCTCATTGGCCACAGCCAGGAAGAAAACCAGGTATCCAGTACATCCGGATCCTGAATAATATCCGAAAGACCCAGAGATGCATTACCCGATTTTTCACGGGCAAGTTTCAAAGCCTCTTTTTCATTCTCGGCAACAACAAAATCCTCTTTACCTGCTCCGTAATAATAGGCAGGTACCTGTTGCCCCCACCATAATTGCCGGGAAATATTCCAATCCCGGATGTTTTCCATCCAGTGCCTGTATGTATTTTCAAACTTTTTCGGGAAAAGCTTTATTTCATTATCTTCCAGGACAGCTTTTAATGCGGGCTTTGCCAGCTCCTCCATCCTTAAAAACCATTGATCGGAAAGCCTGGGCTCTATAACCGCCTTGGTTCTTTCGGAAGTTCCCACCTTATTGACATGAGTTTCTGTTTTTACCAGGTATCCCTTGTCTTCCAGTTCCCGTGCTATTTCTTTTCGAACCACAAAACGGTCCTTACCTTCGTAATGAAGTCCGTAATGATTGAGCGAAGCATCTTCATTAAAAATATCGATCACTTCCAGTCCGTGTTTATCCCCCAGGTTCTTATCATTAACATCATGTGCCGGGGTTACTTTAAGACATCCCGTCCCAAATTCCATATCCACATATTCATCTTCGATTATAGGTATGACGCGGTTACAAATAGGCACTATAACTTTTTTCCCTTTCAGATGGGCATAACGTTCATCATTCGGATTGATGCAAACAGCAGTATCCCCGAGTATGGTTTCCGGGCGGGTAGTAGCAATAATTACTTTTTCATCCTCACCTTCAATCGTATATGCCAGATAGTAGAGGAGTCCTTGTCTTTCCTCGTGAATAACTTCCTCATCGGACAGGGTAGTCTTCGCTTCCGGGTCCCAGTTCACCATACGATACCCTCTATAAATAAGCCCTTTGTTATATAAATCTACAAATATCTTTATCACAGAAGCTGACATATCGTCATCCATGGTAAACTTGGTGCGATCCCAATCACAGGAAGCTCCCAGTTTTTTTAATTGCTCCAGAATAATTCCGCCATGTTCACGGGTCCATTCCCAGGCCTGCTCCAGGAATTCTTCCCTGCTGAGGTCGGACTTTTTAATGCCTTTTTCCTTCAGTCTACCTACAACTTTAGCTTCCGTAGCTATAGAAGCGTGGTCTGTTCCGGGAACCCAGCAAGCATTAAAACCTTTGAGGCGCGCCCTGCGTATCAAAACATCCTGTATGGTGTTATTGAGCATATGTCCCATATGCAACACACCCGTAACATTAGGAGGGGGAATTACAATAGTATAAGGTTCTCTTTCATCGGGTTCCGAATGGAAATAACCGTTTTCTAACCAGTATTCATACCATTTTCCCTCTACTTTTGCAGCGTCGTATTTTGATGGAATATTCATTTTTTGGAACGATTTTTGACTTTAATTGGCAAAAGTAGTTATATCTGCAGGATTATAAAAGCCCGTCAATCAAAGAAAATGACGGCTAAAGGGTATTCACCCGACAAGTAAATAGGGTGATAAATTTTGCAGAAGAAGAAAAAGTGTTTATTTTTAGCGCTTGTTACAAACTTAAAAGTTACAAAAACAGGTTGTTTTCTCAGGAAAACGACCACAAATTCAAAGCTTATGAAAAAGTTAGCATTGTTTCTGTTCGTAAGTACGTTTGCCCTGGCCGTACACGCACAAGAAAAAGTAGCGAAAATCGATTTTAAGGAAGACACCATAGACTACGGGGAAATCGCCCAGGGAAGTAACGGCCTGCGCGTTTTTGAATTTACCAATACCGGGAATGCCCCGTTGGTTATTTCAAACGTATCCAGCTCTTGCGGATGTACGGTACCAAAATGGACTTCAAACCCTGTGCAACCGGGGGAAAAAGGGACCATTGAAGTAAAATACGACACAAAAAGAGTAGGCCCTATCCGAAAAACCGTAACCGTGTCTTCCAATGCAGAAACACCAACTATTGCCTTAAAGATTAAAGGTAAAGTACTGGGAGGGAACAGCAAATAATATCACTATTTCCTTTACAAATGTTGAACAGGCCCCTGAAAAGGGGCTTTGTTATTCTATATGATACCAAAAACTAAAGTACTTTCTTAAGCTCAAAAGTAAATCGCATACTATTGTCTTCCCTTTGCACTATCAACCTTATTTTTTTACCGGGCTTTACATTCAGCATTTCCGTAACTTCGGGAAGCGAATGTTTATGGGTCGATTTCCCGTTTACGGATAAAATAATATCTCCCGTCCGCAATCCGGCCAAAAACGCAGGACTCCCTTCTCTTATTTCAACAATCTCAAAAGCGGGGTGAAGTGCATATTTAAAGAATCTGTCCAGTTGTATTTCTACACCTTCACTTCCCGTATTTTCTGATCTCCCCCTCTTTATTCCCGATTCCAGCTCCTTAACCACCCGGATTCCGTTGTGTTGCAATTCTATTCCGCTCATATTGTATTTGAAAGGCTCTCTGAAATACCTGTTCCGCCGAAGTGTTATTTTTCGTTCCCCGTAATCCAGTGTCACATTAAAACGCTTTAATACTTCTGCCCCCAGGCTACCATCCCTTTCATTGAGGTTTTGCAGATGTTGTATGGAGACAGAATCAGGGAACGCTACCTTTGCTTCTTCAAGTTCAAATTGTCCCAACTGTAATTTTTCCACTCTTGCTCTATCCCCGTAAATACTTCCGCTAAGTCCCCTTCCGAGAAAATCTTCAAAATGATTTTCGGGGGTAACAAGTCCTTCATCCTCCTTTCTGAAAAGCCAGAGTGCATCACTACTACCGGAATCTATAAGCAATTTCACTTCTACGTTATTCAGGCCGTTTAAATCTACTGCCGCCTTTAAATACGGTTTATTGTGAATGATGTCCAACGGAAAAGTCTGACATTTTCTACAAGTATCATGCTCGTGAGTTCCGGGACGATAGAATCTTATTCTTTTACGTGCATAATTAATTTCCACCACAAAATCACGGAAGAGCTCAAAACCGATAATACCATGTATGGGTATACCCAGGCGTGGCGCAAAATTAATCTCCTGGTCAAGTATCAGGTAAATGTCTTCGTTGTAATTGACAATATCCTTTTTTATCCTGAAAATATTATTTTTTGCCTTGTAGGCTTTTATGGCCTCACCCCCCCCAAGCCCCCTGATGTAAATTACTTCCGTATTTTTCAGCTTCAGGGAATCTGCAGAGCTAAGGTCAAATAATATCGGTTTGTTAACTCCCGTATCCAATATGAACGACAGTTCCACCCCATTAATCTCCACAGGCAATACAACAAGATTACTAATAAGCCGGAACCTGACGGAATGATAATCCTTGTCGGAAGACAAGCTAAAATTCGACTGGGCAGGAGAGGAAATACAAAAAAACAACACTGAAAAAACGATCAGCATTGCTTTTTTATCAATATTTAGTATAAAAAAATGCATAATACTAATATACGCATAAGTTTTATTTTCTAATAATACATCCAAACCGTATTAAAAATTAAAGAACAATAATATTCGGTCCGGCGGATAACAGCTAAAAATTATTTCGCAAATTTGCATAGCCGGATCGTA
Organism: Sinomicrobium halophytocola; assembly: GCF_052983395.1. Classification (NCBI taxonomy): domain Bacteria; kingdom Pseudomonadati; phylum Bacteroidota; class Flavobacteriia; order Flavobacteriales; family Flavobacteriaceae; genus Sinomicrobium; species Sinomicrobium halophytocola. The sequence goes on along the minus strand of NZ_JBRKIT010000023.1, from coordinate 98,648 downwards.
AAGGAAGATCAGAGCACCAGGGCTTTAATAACATGCACGATAGCATTTCATCATCCCGTTCCGGCGCTTAAACATTAAACTAACACAGTAAATATTATGCCAGCAATCTCCGATAAAGGCAGACTTATGCCGGAGTCACCCATACGTAAATTGGTGCCCTATGCTGAAGAGGCAAAGAAGCAGGGACGTAAAGTATATCATCTGAACATCGGTCAACCCGATATTAAAACCCCTAAAGTAGCCCTGGATGCGGTAAAGAACAATGCCATAGAGATCCTGGAATATGCCAGGAGCGAAGGTTCTGAGCAGTATCGTGAAAAGTTAGCTGAATACTATAGGGACAAAGGAATTGATATTACTGCCGGAGAGATTATTGTTACCACCGGTGGCTCCGAGGCGCTTTTGTTCGCTTTGGGAACTGTTGCTGATTACGGTGACGAAGTTATCATACCCGAGCCTTTCTATGCCAACTACAATGGTTTTGCTACGGCTTCCGGTGTAAAGGTAGTTCCGGTGGTTTCTTCCATAGAAGACAATTTCGCTCTTCCTCCGATTGAGGAATTCGAAAAACTCATCACCCCGAAAACCAGGGCTATACTGATCTGTAATCCGGGTAACCCTACCGGTTATCTCTACTCCAAAGAAGAGATCCGCAAACTTGCCGCAATCGTTAAAAAACATAATTTATTCCTGATATCGGATGAAGTATACAGGGAATTTACATATGATAACGCAGAGCACTATTCCATAATGCGGGAAGAAGGGATAGCGGAAAATGCCATAATGATCGATTCCGTTTCCAAACGATACAGTATGTGCGGGGCCAGAATAGGCTGCCTGGTATCGCGGAACAAAGAAGTAATCTCAACCGTGCTGAAATTCGCCCAGGCCCGGCTCTCATCCCCCACTTATGCTCAAATAGCCAGTGAAGCCGCCCTGATGACCCCACAACATTATTTTGACGATGTCATTGAAGAATATGTGTCCAGAAGAAACCTGTTGGTCAGTGAACTGGAAAAAATAGAAGGCGTACGTGTAGCCAGACCAAAAGGTGCATTTTACTGCATTGCCGAACTCCCCGTAAATAATACAGATGATTTTGCGCGGTGGTTGCTGGAAAGTTTTCAATGGAAGAACCAAACAGTCATGGTGGCTCCCGCTGCAGGATTCTATTCCACACCCGGAATGGGAACCGACCAGGTGCGTATTGCCTATGTCCTCAAGAAAGAAGATCTCATTGAGGCGGTGAATATACTGAAAGAAGCCCTTAAAGTATATCCGGACAAAAAATAACAAAAATATACGGACGGCTGATCCTACGGATATTCCGGTCTTTTTAGCCGTCCTTATTTACAGCAACTACGGACCTCTTGAACCAAAGATAAAGTGAACATTCAACAAAATATATCCCTCAGAAAATATAACACTTTCGGTATTGATGTCCGTGCCAGGTATTTTACTTCCGTATCCGATACGGCAGAACTTCTGAAAATCATTGAAGATCCGGGTTACCCGGACAGATTTATTCTGGGAGGAGGAAGCAACATCCTCCTGACCCGCGACCTGGAAATCCTGGTCATCCATATGAAAATAAAAGGGATTACAGTCTTACAAGAAGATGAAAACCAGGTATTGATCAGGGCCGGAGCCGGTGAAAACTGGCATGATTTTGTCTTATGGACGCTGGACAGAAATTACGGGGGATTGGAAAATCTCTCCCTCATACCAGGAAATGTAGGCACTGCCCCAATTCAGAATATAGGGGCCTATGGTGTAGAGCTTAAGGATGTTTTTGAATCATGTGAAGCTGTAGAGGTCCGTTCCGGAAAACGCAAAACGTTCACGGGTCAGGATTGTCGTTTCGGCTACAGGGATTCCATTTTCAAACAGGAAGCCAAAGGAAAGTATATCATTACAAACGTCACCTTCCGGCTTTCAAAAAACGACCACGACTTACATACCGGCTATGGCGCCATAAAAGACCTTCTCGAAGAGCGGGGCATTGCAATACCCTCTATACAGGATGTATCCGATGCCGTAATAGCCATTCGGAAGAGCAAACTTCCCGACCCGGCGGAAATCGGAAATTCCGGGAGCTTTTTCAAAAACCCGGTCATTACGGTGGCCGATTATGAAAAACTAAAAACAATATACCCGGAAATACCAGGCTACAACATCTCCGAAAACCAGACAAAGGTCCCTGCGGGATGGCTTATCGAACAATGTGGTTTTAAAGGTAAAAGATACGGTGACGCCGGTGTACACGCAAAACAGGCACTCGTCCTGGTGAATTACGGGAATGCCTCCGGTATAGAGATATGGCAATTAGCCCAAATGATACTGGCGGCCGTTAAAGATAAATTCGGCATTTCACTGGAACCCGAAGTAAACGTTTTATAAATGAACTCGTTTAAAAATTTTTAATTGAAGCGGGGTCAATAATAAAAACCTCACCGGCTTTAAAAAGACCGGAGAGGTTTTCCGCCGGTATGACTAACCCTTTCCATACCGGATATAAGATATAACAACTATTTTGTAAATTCATATTTCAGGCACATCTTCCCCCGTAAGCCTTATAAGAAAAATAGTCTTGCCTCTTACAAAGAGCTGTCCATAATTTTAATAACTTTGAATGGCCTCATTCTTATATACGAAATAACCAGGTGTACCGGATGTCATGTACCAAAAAAATACCAAGGCAATGTCTTCTTTATTAGAAATCAACATCATGAATCTGCTCATTGAAAAAGATGAGAAAGGCATGACTATGCTCTACAATTACTATGGAGATGCCCTTTACGGCATCGCATATAAAATAACCCGTGATGAGGAACTGGCCAAAGATGTTCTGCAGGAAGGCCTGATGAAAATATGGAAAAAAGCACATACCTACAATGCGGAAAAGGCCCGGCTCTTTACCTGGATGTACCGGATTATCCGAAATACGGCCATAGACAAAGTCCGAAATGCGAACATAAAAGAAGAACAGGAAATCCAACTGGATATTTCTAACGTATATAATATAGGTATTGACGCGATAAAACCTGAATATATGGACATTCAGAAACATATCGCATCATTGGATGAAAAATACCAAATAATTCTGGAAGCCCTGTTTTTTAAGGGGATGACACAGCAGGAAGCCAGTGAAATACTGGATGTTCCATTAGGCACCGTTAAATCCCGGCTAAAAATCGGCCTTCGTGAACTCAGAAAAATTTTTAATGCGAATATTTAATTTTCACTTTTTACATCTGCCGGGAAAATCCATACACCTCCCATAATACGGGTGTAATTTACGGACAGTCAAAAGACCGAGAAAATGAACAATGATATTAAAGCCATGCTGGAAAGTGATATGCTGGAAAGATACCTTATAGGTTCTACGTCACCTGAAGAAAACTACGAGATCGAGGAAAATATAGCCCGGTACCCGGAGATTAAAAGAAAATATACCGAATTACAGGAAGACCTGGAAAATTATACCAGGTCATTTTCAAGACCTGCCCCCATACAGGTTAAAAAAAATGTTATGAGGTCCATCCGCAAGGATAAGAAAAAAAACAAGCCCTGGTATTTCAATGCGGCAGCGGTCATTGCAATTGTCTTTTGTACTTCCACTATAGTATTGCTCTATCAGAACAAATTATTACTCAGTAAAAACGGACTGGTAAACGAAGAGATCGCCGCACTTAAAAGTGATATCCTGAATACCAATTCCAAACTGGACGATGTAAAAAATCAGTTCCTTATACTCAACAATCCCAAAACCCAGAAATATGTCCTCCAGGGAAACCGCAGGGCCAAAAATCTGAAAACGGTAGCTTACATTGACCCCGTGGAAAAACTATCCATGATCAATGTAGTTTCCCTTCCCGAACTTCCGGAAGAACAGGTGTTCCAGATGTGGGCAGAAATTAATGGTGAAATGATCAGTCTTGGTATTTTGGAAAACGCACAAAACAAGTTGTTGTCCATTCCTTTCCGGGAAGGAGCCAAGAGTTACAATATCACCATAGAACCCAAAGGAGGAAATATCAATGCAACCGAAGAAAATATGGTAGCCAGTATTTACCTCAGATAGCCTAAAACCTAAAACGATCAACAGAAATTATTTTTCGAGAAAGACAAGGAGAAAGACAGTGGAATTACGCATCATTCAACCCGGATAATTCGTTATTCAATATTTTGTTTTGTAACTTTGTAGTAGAATAAATAAAGATTGCTACGATGAAATTAGTTTTGCTTACCATAGGTTTACTAGCCCTAGCATTTGCAGGAATAGCCATAAAAATATGGGCAAAGAAAGATGGCAAGTTCGCAGGGACCTGTGCCAGCCAGAGCCCTTTTTTGAATAAATCGGGCGAAGCTTGCAGTTTTTGTGGAAAAATGCCGGACGAACAGGAATGCAGGGACCCGAAAGTACAACAAAACTAATGCAGCAGGATACTGATACTGCCTATGGTAATAACTTTACTCTCCTTGTTTGCAGGAAGCACAGGTGTCCTCGTCATTTATTATATAGTATTCGGAAAACTGGCTTTTTCCGGTAGATCTTTACGACAAGGGAACCCGGTTCCGGTCTCCGTTATTATACGAACGAAAAACAATGCCGATATTCTGCGGCAAACCCTTCCTTCCGTTCTGGCCCAGGATCATCCGTATTTTCAGGTTGTCCTTGTCAACGATGCTTCTTCCGATCATACACTCGAAGTCATAGAGGAATTTGCAGAACGATATCAAAATATAAAAATAGTCAACGTCGTAAACAACGAAGCTTTTTGGGGCAAGAAAAAATATGCCCTCACCCTTGGGATCAAAGCCGCTAAAAACAATCTTCTGGTATTTATCGAAGATAATTATGTACCGCTTTCCAATATATGGTTGCGGGAGATCAGTCAGCATTACTCCGAAGAAAAAACTGTTATTCTAGGCTACAGCACTGTAAAAAGGAAGAAGAATGTATTTTCTAATGCATTGATTCGTTTCGATAATTGGTTCCATTCCGTAAAATACCTTTCATTTGCAACAGTCGGACTTCCGTATTCCGGTTCCCAAAAAAACCTGGCTTTCCATAAAAGCGCATTTTACCAGGTAAACGGGTTTATCAGCCACATGAATATGAAAAACGGGGAAGACGAACTTTTTATAAATGAAGTCTCTACAGCAAAAAATACGATTGTGTGCACCGCCAAGGCAGCATGCACGGAATCTGTTACAACACCTTCGGTTTCCCAATGGATAAAACAAAAACGGGAAGGTTTTTATGTTTTCCGCAATTTTAAACTGAGGGACCGGATAGTACTCAACCTTTATTACATAATGCAGTTGCTTTTCTGGTTATTACCTGTTCCGTTGATACTACTAGGAGCAAACTCCACACCGCTCCTGGTTCTCATTTTCCTTAAATGGGTAGTTCAGTATACGATCATGGCAAAGCTGACCCGAAAATTTGGTGAAAAAGGATTTATATGGCTTCTTCCTCTGTACGAAGCCGCTCTTATTAGTGTGCAATTTTATATCTTTATAACAAGTTTCAGAAAAAGTACACGTTGGAAATAACCTCAGAATTTATCAGAGAAAACATAGAAAAGGCCCGTGAAGGTAATCAAAAAGCCTTTAATTTCCTTTTAGATTATTACTGGAATGATATTTACGGCTTTCAGCTTATACGCACCAAAAATGAAAATGATGCGGAAGATATTACCATCCAGACATTTTCCAAGGCTTTTGACAGGATAGACACATTTGATAACAGCTACTCTTTTAAGACATGGCTGACGACCATTTCAAAAAATATTCACCTGGACCTGCTTCGAAAACGAAAATCAAGCCTGCTCCAGGCCACCTCTCGGGATGAAGACAAAGTTTACGATGTGCCGGACGATGCGCCCTCGGCAGAGGACAACCTGATTTACGAACAGAATCTCGCACAGTTAAAACGCTTTATAAAAAAATTAAAACCCCATTACCAGGATGTTATCAACCTCCGGTATTTCCGGGAACTGAGCTACCAGGAAATAGCATCGGAGCTCAACGAACCTCTTAATAATGTCAAGGTAAAATTACTTCGGGCACGAAAATTACTGGCTGAAATTATCCACAAAAGCAAGAATGTATAAGTATATCAAAAAGCTTGGCCCAGGCCTGTTATTTGCAGGGGCGGCAATAGGCGTATCTCACCTCGTACAATCCACAAGAGCTGGCGCAGATTTTGATTTCGGACTGATCTGGGCCCTTTTACTCGTGCATCTTTTTAAGTACCCTTTTTTTCAGTACGGACCCAGGTACACTCTTTCCACAGGCGAATGCCTGCTCGATGGCTATAAGAAACTCGGCACGCCTATCCTGGTAACGTATTTCATCCTCACTTTTGCAACAATGTTTACCATACAGACCGCCCTGACCATTGTTACGGCGGGTTTAGCCTCCACACTTTTCGGGATAACACAGAACATTATTTTATGGAGCGCCATAATTACGGCCCTATGTATGGTTATACTTATTTTAGGGAGATATAAACTTCTGGACAGTCTGATGAAAATTATTGTCCTAACCCTGACAATAAGCACTTGTGTCGCGGTTATTCTTGCTATTCCCGATACTTCCGTTCAACACACCTTTACCCAGATATTACCAAAAAGTGATGCCGGCATCGCCTTTCTCATTGCCTTCATGGGATGGATGCCCGCTCCTCTGGATATTTCTATATGGCATTCTCTCTGGGCCCTGGAGAAGAAAAAGAACATTCCGGGCTACAGCTTAAAAAATTCCATCACCGATTTTAACCTCGGCTACAGCAGTACCATAATTCTCGGCACACTGTTTATGGCATTGGGCGCATTGGTCATGTTCGGGTCCGGTAACACGTTCAGCAGCAATGCCACACTTTTCTCCGAACAACTTATATCCTTATACACCAAAAATCTGGGGGAAGCCGCCTACATACTCATTGCTGTGGCTGCCTTTACCACGATGTTCAGTACTACACTCACTACACTGGACGCTTCGCCAAGGGCCATGTCGTATACCACAAGATTATTACTCGGACAAAAAAGCAAACACTCCTATGCCATCTGGATGATAATACTCGCAGCAGGAACGATTGCCATATTGCTTTACTTCCTGTCGGAGATGAAGACCCTTATCGATATAGCCACTATCCTGTCATTCGTAACCGCACCTTTCTACGCGATTATCAATTTCCGGCTCATCTGTTCCTCCCATACCCCGGAACAGGATCGGCCGGGTGCTGTTCTCAAGGTCATCAGCTGGCTGGGAATTATCTTTTTGATAGGTTTTAGTCTTTGGTACACAATAACTCTTTTTTGAAAAATAAAGAACACATAGCACCCGGAATACCCACATCCTTCGCTAAAAAAATTGTGGATAACCCCGGAAAAACTACATTTCCACTTCCCGATCATCATACCCGTTACTTCATACTTCTTTTGTATCTTTGTAGTATAAAAACAGCGCTATGAGTGTAGAAACTGTTGCTAATGCGGCACCGCCGAAAGGCAAACCGAAATGGCTGCGTGTTAAGCTGCCTACAGGTAAAAAATATACGGAACTAAGGGGATTGGTAGATAAATATAAGCTAAACACCATATGCACATCCGGAAGTTGCCCGAATATGGGAGAATGTTGGGGTGAAGGCACGGCTACCTTTATGATCCTGGGGAATATTTGTACCAGGTCCTGTGGCTTCTGCGGGGTAAAAACCGGAAGACCGGAGACGATTGACTGGGAAGAGCCTGAAAAAGTAGCCCGTTCCATCAAATTAATGAACATTAAACATGCCGTTCTCACCTCCGTTGATCGGGATGACCTGAAAGATATGGGCTCTATCATATGGGCAGAGACCGTAAAAGCCGTGAGGCGAATGAACCCGGAAACCACGCTGGAAACCTTAATTCCGGATTTCCAGGGTGCGGAAAGAAACATCGACAGGATTGTCGAAGTTTCCCCCGAAGTAGTATCGCACAATATGGAAACCGTAAAAAGGCTCACTCGTGAAGTCCGTATTCAGGCCAAGTACGACCGAAGTCTTGCCGTATTAAAATACCTGAAAGACCAGGGAGTGAGAAGGACTAAATCCGGGATCATGCTCGGGCTGGGCGAAACCGAAGAGGAAGTTGTGGAGACCATGAAAGATCTCAGGGATGCACAGGTAGATGTAGTCACTATTGGCCAGTACCTGCAACCATCCAAAAAACACCTTCCGGTTAAGCAGTTTATTTTACCGGAGCAATTCGACAGGTTACGGGAAGCAGGCCTGGACATGGGATTCCGTCACGTAGAAAGTGGCGCCCTTGTAAGATCTTCTTATAAAGCGCACAAACATATCGATTAGGGCGATAACCTGAATTTGTTCAGCACAGGAATGTCTCCGCCCATGTGGAAGACAGATAGCTGTCGTATAAGGAAAGACCTTTTTCTGTAAACAGGTCCGTATGAACCGAACCGTAAAAAACAATCAAATCAAAAAAACACCCTTATTTCCAGGGTATGGATAGAATTAAAATAGCAATAAACGGCTTCGGGCGTATAGGCAGAACGGTATTTCGCCTGCTCCTGGATCACCCCGGTATAGAGGTGGTGGCCATCAACGACCTTGCGGACAGTAAAACGCTGAGCCATTTACTCAAATATGATAGTATACACGGTGTTCTGACCGATAAAGTAAGCTGTGATGCGAACTCCATTGTCGTCGGTGACAAACATTATCCGCTTCTCAACGTATCCGATATACAAAACCTGAACTGGACTCCTTTTCATCCGGATATTGTACTGGAATCTACAGGAAAGTACAAAAAAAGAGAACAGCTGGAATATCACATTAAAAACGGTGCTGAAAAAGTACTCCTTTCAGTGCCTCCGGAAGACGACCTGATAAAAATGATCGTCCTGGGGGTAAACGAACATATTCTCGACGGTTCGGAAGATATTGTATCCAATGCTTCGTGCACTACCAATAATGCCGCCCCGATGATAAAGGTCATTGATGAACTTTGTGGCATCGAACAGGCTTATATAACTACCGTACATTCTTACACATCGGACCAAAGTCTGCACGACCAGCCACACAGGGACCTCAGGCGGGCAAGGGCTGCTGCGCAATCCATCGTACCTACCACAACAGGCGCGGCAAAAGCTCTTACCAGTATTTTTCCAAAACTGAGCGATGTGATCGGAGGATGTGGTATCCGTGTTCCCGTACCGGACGGATCTTTAACCGACATTACCTTTAACGTCACAAAGGAAACCTCTATCGCGGAAATAAACGATGCTTTCCGGAAAGCGGCAAACAGTAGCCTGAAAGGTATTTTATCCTATACGGAAGACCCTATCGTGTCTATTGACGTGATAAATAACCCATATTCATGTATATTTGATGCACAAATGACCTCTGTTATCGGCAAAATGGTAAAGATCATTGGCTGGTATGACAACGAATACGGATACAGCAGCCGGATCATTGATCTGATCTTACACATCAGTCTGTTAAAGAGAAAAAATCAGGTACAAGGTGTCCGGTAAATTCTTTGGAGATATTGCACCTCTGTTTACAAATACCGAAAGGGATTCCGGCAAATTTTTAATCCGTTTAATTTTTGATTTTATGGAGAACCCCATTATATTTATGTGAATCTTTTGCCATGAAGGGACTCTCTTACTATTTTCTGGTCTTTTTGTTCCTGCTTCCGGGCTTCATATTCGGACATTACAGCAATGCTTCCGGAGATTCCATTGAAAATGCCATACAAAAAGTATATTACCACAAAAACAAATTTGATTTTGCACCTGCCATAAAAGAGCTGAAACATGCTGTGGACATGGCCGACACGATAAAACGGAAACGTTCGCATTATCTCTTTGAGTGCTATACCCTTTTTATACAACTATACCTGGATTTTGATCGGAACAATGATCTGCAGGTATACGAATTTCTCGGTGAGTCCCACCTCCACCCCAATCCCGAAGCCACCAAAGAAACCAGATTTTTGGCGCTCAAAGCACTGATAGCAGCCCGAAAAGGGAACTATCCCGATGCAACTTCCTTAATTTCCGAAGCGAAAGCAGCACTCCTTAATCAGAAGGAAGAAGACGCCCTGAGCCATGTTTTTTATTACGAAGCACAGGTATTTCTCGAACAGGGACAATATGACAAAGCGGCATCCATACTTCACAGGACTTTCCCTTTACAGGATGCTTTCGAACAAAAGTATATCAATGCCGGAATTCTTCTCGATCTCGCATTCGCATACCTGAAATTAAAAGAACCCGAAAAGGCGATGTCTTGTATTGAAAAAACTTCGCCACTAATACAAAATGCCGATTTTCCGAAGTTGAACCTTCGGAAAAACCTTCTCATGGCAGATATATTACTTATTCAGGGTAAAAAGCAGAAAGCCGCGGAATATGCCCGCCTGGCAGAAGCGCTCAAAGAAAAATATTTCAGTGCCCAGGCCATAGAAGAACGCAATAATATTGCCTATCAAAACACCTCGAATTTCAAAGACAGGGTCATCGAGCAGTACAAAACCGATGCACGTAAACAGGCGCGCCAGGTGAACATTGCAAAAATGATCTCCATATTCAGCTCGGTCCTCGTGATCGTCATTTTTATCCTTACGCTGTCCCTGTACCGAAACAATAAAATAAAACTCAAGACCAACAACCTGCTGCTCAAAAAAAATAGGGAATTGCAAGCTGCAAAGGAAGACGCGGAAAGCGCCCTGCAGGTCAAGGCAAGATTTCTCTCTACCGTAAGCCATGAACTGAGAACGCCTTTATATGCGGTAACCGGTCTCACCCATCTGTTACTGGAAGAAAACCCCAAAGACAGTCAGAAAGAATATCTCAACTCCCTCAAATTTTCGGGAGAATACCTGTTAAACTTCATAAACGACATTCTTCAGGTCAATAAATCGGAGGCCAATCAGCTTAAAGTCAAGAAGGTTCCTTTCAACCTCGAACAGATGCTCGTAAAGGTAGTAAGGTCTCTTGAACACTCGGCCAAAGAAAACAATAACACCATAGAATTAAACCTGGATAAAAATATTCCGCTTAAACTTATCGGGGACTCCCTCAAATTGTCACAGGTATTCATAAACCTTATTGGCAATGCCCTGAAATTTACGGAAAACGGCAAGGTAGCTATACGAGGGGAGATTGTGGAACGCAAAAAAGAAAATATTACGATCCATTTTGAAGTGCGTGACAACGGTATGGGTATAGAATCTGAAACCCTCCCGCTGATCTTTGACAGTTTTGCCCAGGGATCCACACAGATCAACCGGAAATACGGAGGAACAGGACTGGGGCTCACCATAGTTAAAAACCTCCTGAGCCTCATGGGAGGCGATATAAAGGTGGACAGCGCACCAGGCAAGGGAAGTACTTTTACTTTTGATCTCACCCTGGACAATGCAGACGATACAGAAGTCACCAATACTGTCTTATCGACTGTAGACGACGAATGGACAGAAGAAGAAATCATTTTTGATAACATTCATGTCCTTTTGGTCGAAGACAATAAAATAAACCAGGTCGTTACCAAGAAGATGCTGGCGAAGAAAAATATCACCTCAGAAGTTGCCAATAACGGTTACGAAGCCATCGACATGGCCAGGAACAATACCTACGATCTTATCCTTATGGACATCCATATGCCGGGGATCAGTGGCATCAAGGCAACGCAAGAGATCCGCAAATTCAACAAAAAAGTCCCTGTTGTAGCTCTCACCGCCATTTCGCTGGAAGACAATATGGATGCATTGTACAATGCAGGGTGTAACGATATCATTACCAAACCTTTCAAACCCCAGATATTCTACAAGAAGATAAAAAATAACCTCGATAAAAATGCGGGGAAAGCGGACTAAACGGATACACAGAACTCTTGTCTCTTTTAGTTCCCTTTCACATAGCTTCGCACCAGGTCATCAAATTTCTCCTGGTCTCCGAACAAAAAGACAGATTGTATTTCAATATAAAAAATCCCGTCAATTTTATCCTTCAGTCGCATAAAGTCCTTCTCCGTAGTCAGGATGTTTTTCTTTTTCCTTAATTCCTCCAGTTCATTTTCAGTAAAATCATGGTGATCCGGAAAATCGCAATGTTCAAAATCCAGGTCCCTACCCTTCAGGAACTCTACCAGTGGAATGGCTTTAGCTATCCCGGTTACGAGGGTGAAGCTGTGGTTTATCCAATCGGACAACAAAACAGTTTGTTCCAGGGAAGCGATACGTTCATGGTAAGCTATAGTGGTAAAAAAAATATGTTGGTATTTTTCCGGGGCCAGTAATTTTAAAATACCATTCTTTTGATCCGTACTCAAATCCTTCGGGCATTTGGTCACCACTATAATATCGGCTCGCCGGGCCTCCCTCCGGCTATCCCGGAGATTCCCTGCCGGCAGGAACATATCATTAACATACAAGTCATTAAAGGCCGTCAGCATAATATTAAGGCCGGCCTTCACCCTGCGATGCTGAAAAGCATCATCCAGAATAACCGTATCGGGAGGAGGTTGCAGGGCGAGGAGATTGTGTATACCGTTCACTCTGTCAGCATCTACAGCTACTGCTACATCATGAAATTTTTCGTGATACTGACAGGGTTCATCTCCCAGTTCCTCTACTCCCGTTTCCGGGCCTGCCAGGACAAATCCTTTTGATTTCCTTTTGTATCCCCTGCTCAGGGTCGCCATGTAAAAATCGGGAGTTAACAAGCGTACCAGGTATTCTACCATCGGTGTTTTTCCCGTTCCTCCCACACTCAGGTTCCCGACACAGATTACCGGGATATCAAAAGAAACGGAACGAAATATTCCCTTGTCATAAAAAAAATTCCTGACCTTTACTATCAACCCGTAAAGCAGGGAAAATGGCCAGAGTATTTTTCGGAGTTTTCGCATATCTTTTTTTTGGCAGGTAGTATGCAGGCCGGAAGAAAACATCACGTTTTGGCATGTATACCTGTTAACCTGTCTTTCGCATTACAAATAACGGTTAATTTTTTCACTTCCGGATAATCCCGATTTTTCACTGTATCTTTAGAACCTGTAAATTTGTACGGGAATCCCCTAATTGTTTAATATAAAAAAAACCACATGTACATTAAGGACGTCATAGACTGCCTGGAAGAACTTTCTCCGCTGGCCTATGCCGAAGATTTTGACAATACGGGCTTACTGGTTGGTAACCGGAACGATGAAGTAAGGGGTATACTTATTACCCATGATACCCTGGAAGAAATAGTGGACGAAGCTATAGAGAAAGACTGTAACCTCATCATAAGTTTTCATCCCATCATTTTTTCAGGCCTCAAAAAGCTTAATGGTTCTTCTTATGTGGAGCGTACGGTAATAAAAGCCATACGACACCATATTGCCATCTTTGCTATTCACACTGCCCTGGACAATACTTTTAACGGAGTCAATGCGGCGCTATGTGATGCATTAGGCTTACAAAACAGAAAAATATTGATCCCACAAAAGGGAACGGTAAAAAAATTACTGACTTTTGTTCCTGTAAACGACGCTGAACAGCTGCGGGAAGCCCTTTTCCATGCCGGCGCCGGAACTATCGGTAATTATAATAATTGTAGTTTTAACCTCGAAGGTACGGGGACTTTTCAGGGAGATGAAAACAGCAATCCTGTGATCGGTGAACAGGGAGTAACCCGTTACGAACCCGAAACCCAGATCGGCGTTACTTTTCCGAAACACCTGGAAGGTAAGGTCCTCAATGCCCTCTTCACCAATCATCCTTACGAAGAGGTTGCTTATGAAATTACTACCCTGGAAAACCATAATCAACACATTGGTATAGGCATGATCGGCGAGTTGGCAGAACCCGCAGAAGACGAAGAGTTTTTACTTCGGATAAAAGAAAAAATGCAACTGGCCTGTATACGCCATTCCGGCCTGTTGTACAAAAAAATAAGAAAAATTGCGGTGCTTGGCGGAAGCGGTGCTTTTGCCATTTCACATGCAAAAAAATCGGGAGCCGACATTTTTATTACGGGAGATGTTAAATATCACGAGTTTTACAAAGCCGAAAAACAAATGATTATTGCTGACATAGGGCACTATGAGAGTGAACAATATACAAAAAATCTTTTGTTTGAGCATCTTACGAAAAAAATTCATAATTTTGCACCTGCCTTACCAGAGGGTAAGGTGGTTTTATCAGAGTGCAATACAAATTCGATCAAGTATTTATAACCTATGGCAAAAAAAACCGACGCTACTGTAGAAGAGAAATTAAGAGCCTTGTATGATCTGCAGTTAATTGACTCCAGAATTGATGAAATAGCCAATGTGAGAGGAGAACTACCTCTCGAGGTAGAAGACCTGGAAGACGAAGTCGAAGGACTGAGGACACGGTTAGACAAACTGGGAGGAGAACAGGAAAACCTCACCCAGGAAATTGCCAATAAGAAAAACGCTATCGAAGAATCCAAGGGGCTGATTAAAAAATACACGGAGCAACAGAAAAATGTTCGTAACAACCGGGAATTTAACTCCTTGAGCAAAGAAATGGAATTCCAGGAACTGGAAATCCAGCTTTCTGAAAAGCAAATTAAGGAATTCAAGGTCCAGATCGAGCAGAAAAAAGAAGTGATCACAGAGACCAAAGAACGTCTTAAGGAACGTGAGAGTCATCTGAAACACAAGAAAGGAGAACTCGATGCTATCCTGGCCGAAACGGAAAAAGAAGAAAACACCCTCAAGGAAAAATCCAGAGAGTTCCAGGAACTTATTGATGACAGACTGGTAAAAGCATATGCACGTATTCGTGACAATGTGAAAAACGGACTTGCTGTAGTAGCTATAGAAAGAGGAGCTTCGGGAGGTTCTTTCTTTACTATTCCGCCACAGGTACAAATGGAAATCGCCGCACGAAAAAAAATCATCACCGATGAGCACAGTGGGCGTATCCTCGTAGACCCTGCCCTGGCCGATGAAGAAAGAAGCAAAATGGAAGAACTGTTCCAGTCTTTATAAAGACATACCGTATTTAAGTAATATAAAAGGCCGAAAGTTAACTTTCGGCTTTTTTTATTTCTACCGCTTTTGTCCGTTTTTTACTATCACACTAAAACGGTTATATGCAACTTTGCGTAACAACAAATCATCAGAGACATGAAAACCGTACTGACATTATTAGGCTTTATCTGTTTTATTACAAGTATTAACGCACAAAACCATTCCGTTATGAACACTAAACACAAAATGAAGTTAAACGCGGGTATAATAACCCAAAAACTGACAGAGACAAAAGAATTTTATACAGAAGTACTCGGATTCGGGGTAACTTTTGAAAATGATTTTTACCTCTTGCTACATACCCCGGACCACGAATCGGAAATAAGCTTCCTGATGCCGGACCACAGTTCGCAACAAGCTCTTTTTCATCCTGCCTTTGGCGGACAGGGCGTATACTTTACGATTGAGGTAGAAGACGTGGATAAAATTTATCGGGAACTCAAAGCAAAAGATATCCCTATCTCCATAGAACTGAGGGATGAACCCTGGGGAGACCGTCACTTTGCCATTAAGGACCCTAATGGCGTGGCCATAGACATTGTCCGTTATCAAGCCCCAGGGGAATAGCATAATGTAGCAACAAAAAATCCCCGGTAACCATCTGCTGTTTACCGGGGATCACTTTCTTCTTTTTCAAATATTCTCTTACAACTTCAGTATTTTCTTTGTGATCGCAGGATCTCCCCCGGCAGGCACTATCTTACAAATATAGATTCCCCTGCGGTAGCCGGAAAGGTTCAGTCCTATTTTATTAGAACCCGTATTGACAGACTTTTCTTCGGAGTATACCTGGTTACCTCTCTGGTCATAGAGTTGAACTATCACCGAAGTATCCGTATTGCTTTTCAGGACCACATAGGTGTTCCGCAATACCGGGTTGGGAAATATAAACACATCTGATATTCCAGGCTCGCCGGAATTGCCGCATGAACCTAGCGTAGCGCCTATCCTGAGTAATTGTTCCGCCGCTATTTCAGGTAAACAAAGTGTTTTTCCTTTATAACAAATCTGTATCTTATTAAAGAAACGGTCATTGCCACAAAGTATATCTTCCGCTTCCACTGTTATTTCCTGCGAGGCAGAACAACCGGCGGCATCGGTTACCGTAAAGGTGTACACCGTAGTTTCTTCGGGACTCACTGTAATACCGGCTTCCGTATCTCCGGTGCTCCACAAATAGGTATATTCTCCGGTTCCGCCGGAAACAGTGGCCGTTAGTACCGCAGACTCCGCGGGGCCGTATCCCGGATATACTTTCGTATCTCCTTCCAGGGTTATAAGCATGGCTTCCGGCTCCCCTATTTCCACTTCGGAAGAGATCTCAGCACCGTAAGCATCTGTTATGATCACCGAATATTCGCCTGCGGGAAGTCCGTTTATACCGGCCGTATCTCCTCCGTTACTCCACGTATAGGTATAAGGAGGTATTCCTCCGGAAACCTCTACAAAGGCCGTTCCGTCACTTTCTCCGTTGCAGGTTACGTCCGTAGCTTCTGTACTTACAACTTCCAGGGTAGCGTGCATCCGGAAGCGGGCCGAGACCGGAAAGTGGTCCGAAGTGGTATTGGAGTAGTTACTGCCGTAAAATTCGTACCCCACACGAGCCGACCCCTCCATAAAACTATTTTCCAGTTCGTTGGATATCATAATATGGTCTATCATATTTTCCCGGAATACATAGGAGCGGAAATTTTGGTCACTGAGCGTCGAAGATACCACACTATAACCGGCAGCATCGTTTACATAGGCTTCATAAGTGGTCACCGTGGTATTCACGTCATCCGCGACGGTTTCATCCACATCGTCATTAAAGTCTCCAAGCACTATGAGATTTGCATCCGCATACATGGCATCCAGGCTGTCTTTCAGCACTTCCACATCATATTTGCGCATATCATACCTGGACTGCGCACCGCTGCTACTATTAGCCCTGGCGTGAAGCGCAATAAAATTTATCTGCTCCGTTACTCCTTCAATAGTAACATTGGCTTTCATCAGGTACGGAAGACGTCCGCTGGCAAAAAAACGGGTAGGATCGTCCGGATATCCCACAAGGGCGCTATCGTCCCCTCCGTTATAATACGGATGTATACTGGCCAGCAAGGGTTTGGTTTCTACGGGGCTTATCACAGCCGTTCTATAAATAAATCCGACCTTTTGTTTAATACCGCTATCATTGGGATAAGAAGTATATTCGGACAATACGTAATCATAGCCGTCCATTTCGGTGACCATCTGGGCAAACAGGGTATCGTCGGATATTTCTTCCACGGCGATTACATCAGCATCCAATGCCATGAGGACTGCTTTAACGCTGTCTTTCTGAATCTGGTCGGAATCAGGGTCTCCGGATGGCGGCGCATTGGATTCGTCGCCAAACCACTCAATGTTCCAGGCCACTACATCAAGCGTCTGATCTTTGGGAATATCCAGATCATCCCCTTCCGGAACATATTCTTCTGCACAGGCAATATCGGTCCTCATACGGGGCAGCAGCTGGTAAACATCCTGAAACTTTCCGACTACACCGGTTATTTCCTCACAGCTCTCCGGTTGCGCCAATCCCACTATAGGCTCCACATCATTATCAATACGCAGTTCTCCCGAACCTTCCGTATCCGCAAGGATATAATTGGAGTTACCGAACAGCATATCGCCGGGAACGGGAAATGACACCCCGCTTATCCGTACGAGCTCTCCCGGGTGATTTCCCATTTCCGCCAGGCCGATCTCTACGGGTTCAATAGGGTTATTTGCAGGGCCGTGTCCCGTAACCAAAGTTACCGGGCTTATTTGCACCTGGTTGTTAAAGGCACTTCTCGTACCGGTAAGAGTTATAGAATCTCCTATCAGGAAAGTTCCGGCACCGTGTACGGACTGATCGAACACCGCTATACCTCCCGTACTGTCCTGAATATATGCCGACCCGGCAAACTGATCGGAAACCGTCAGCACTCCGGAAATAGTTACTGTAGTCCCATCCGCCACACTTCTGGCTTCAGCTACGGAAATCGGCTCCCTAGGCTCCGTGGTTCCTCCATTGGCAGTTCCGGGCGTAGGTAGTGCGGGAATATAAGTCGATGTGTTCCGGGCGCCTCCGGACCCATTGGGCATGCGTTGCAGGGAATGATTGTCCTTGTCTCCTTCTCCGGCTTCATCAACCTGTGGTTCGCCGGGATTCAGTAGAGTGAGTAATTCCTGATCGTCCGTATCATTCGTATCGTATGCAATAGCATCTACCAGGTTTTCGGTGGTCAATGGTGTACCGCTGGGAAAATCGGCAGCGGTACCGCTATATAAAGCTACTGCATCGGCACCATTCTGAAGGGTGTTACCCGGGAAAACGATGGACACATTAGGTACATTCTCGTTCCCCAGAACAAAATATCCATCCGTATTCGTACTATAACCCGTAAGGTCAAAAGCAGCGTAACTCTGATCATTGGAACCGTTGTAAAGAACCAGGACCATACCGTCAAGGGAAGTATTTCCCGTTCCGCCGTCATAGAGTTCTACAAATTCCATGGTATCCGTTCCCGGCGTATCGGAATCGATCTCATTAATCAACACATTCTCCGTTCCGGGGCCTGTGCTTCCATTAACTGTTCCGGGTGTAGGCAATGCCGCAACATAGGTGGATGTGTTCCGGGCACCTCCGGACCCATTGGGCATGCGTTGCAGGGAATGATTGTCCTTGTCTCCTTCTCCGGCTTCATCAACCTGCGGCTCGCCGGGATTTAGTAAAGTCAGTAATTCCTGGTCGTCCGTATCATTCGTGTCGTATGCAACAGCATCTATCAGGTTTTCGGTGGTCAACGGTGTACCGCTCGGAAAATCGGCAGCGGTACCGTTATATAAAGTTACTGCATCGGCGCCGTTCTGAAGGGTGTTACCCGGGAAAACGATGGATACATTAGATACATCTTCGTTACCCAGAACAAAATATCCATTCGTATTCGTGCTGTAACCCGTGAGGTCAAAAGCAGCGTAACTCTGATCGTTGGAACCGTTGTAAAGAACCAGGACCATACCGTCAAGGGAAGTATTTCCCGTTCCGCCATCATAGAGTTCTACAAATTCCATGGTGTCCGTTCCGGGAGTGTCAGCATCTATTTCGTTGATCAGAACTCCGGTTCTGTTGTCCTCTCCGTTACCGTTAGTTCCCCCTGGTGTAGGTGAAGCCGCACTATAGGAAGAGGTATTCCCAGCCCCTCCCGAACCGTCAGGCATACGTTGCAGGGAATGGTTATCTTTATCACCTGCTCCCGCCTCGTTCAGTTGTGGCTGGCCTGAATTCAGAAGTGTTAGCAATTGCTCATCATCCGAATCATCAGTATCATACACTACAGCATCAATGAGGTTTGCTGTGGTGAGCGCCGTACCATTCGGAAAGTCCGTTGCCGCACCGGTATACAGTGTTACCGCATCCGTACCGTTCTGAAGGGTATTGCCCGGAAAAACGACGGACACATTAGGCACATCCTCATTCCCCAAAACAAAATATCCTTCTGAATTGGTGCTATATCCCGTGAGATCAAAAACGGCATAACTCTGATCGTTGGAGCCATTATACAATACGACAACCATACCATCCAGGGAAGTGTTTCCTGTTCCACCGTCATAGAGCTCTATAAATTCCATAGTGTCTATCCCCGGTGTATCGGAATCGATCTCATTGATAAGAATATCCGCAGTAGGTGTGGGATCAGGGCTGTCCCCAAAACGGTTTTCTGCCTGAGGGCCACCCCAAACTGAAGTAGCAAAAGCAGGGTTATCAATAAACGGGTTGCGATTCCCTTGTAAGTTTTCCAGTATATTATTCCGGTTTATTTCGTATTGCGAAACCGGGTCTTCGGCATTCCATTCCAGGAAAATATCCATCATCTCGCTGCTGTAGGTCTGTGATCCCGTTCCTACGGCAGAAGGCAGACAACGATTTCCGTAACGGAGGTACATATACATCACCATCCGGGCAACATCGCCTTTCCATTCATCGCCGGGATACCAGGAATTACTCACTCTTCGCGCATTTCCGCTGGCATCGGCAAAAGGAAGATTTCCGCGATCTCCATTAAATCCGACATCTGAGGCCCGTAAATGATGTGCATCCGATCCGGGGCCGGAAGTTCCCAGGTTGGGATTACCGAGCGATTTGGCAAAGACATGCTCGCGGTTCCAGTCTCCCGTATTCCCTCCGTTATTATCCTTATCCCGTGTCCGGTCGGTCTTTATATTGCCGTCGTTATCGTTATAGCCGTAAAGCAGTAACACATTTTCCGGATTATCCGGATCAAGGTCCGTTTGTTTCAGTGCTTCCCATACTCCGGGAGTGTAACTCAGGTTGGTAGTATGGGTTTGTGTTATCAGGGTAACAAGTTCCGTTTTCAGGTTATTGCCCGTTTGGTTTACATCTGTCCCGTTATAGTAAGAAGGCACCTGTGCGAACAGTAAAAACCCTGGGCATAAAAGGGTTACAAACAGGAAAGATAATCTGGCAGCGTAGAGTTTCATCATATTTAGTGTTTTTTTAACATTATCAAAACTACTAATAATATCCCAAAACCCCTTGTTAAAGGGTAAGGTTTATCCTTAAAATAACATTCGCTTTACACGATCATTTCTACTTGTTTTAGAGGGATACCCAGAGTATCACGGCCAAAGTTTTAGGTCTGAAACCTAAACGTTAAGCCAGGCAACCCTGATCTTTAACTCATAATAACAATGCTTTAGCTGAAAAGGGATAAGATTTGACCAAAACAAGGATGTATTTAGGTAAATTAACCTCCCGTTTAAGCAAAATGATCTCCTTTTTAGTTAAAACGATTTCCTTTTTACGCGTTCAGCACCACCCCTTTGAACTTTTCACGATAAGCTACTGGCGTGGTCCCTGTGTCTCTTTTAAACAGTTTCCGGAATGATTTCTCATCCCGGTATCCTACATCCAGCATAATTTCCATGATGCCTTTATTGGTCTGTTCCAGCATTTTTTTAGCAGCTTCCAAACGTATCTTCTGAAGGTAAACTATCGGGGTAACCCCTGTCGCCTTTTTAAAGCGCCTGACCATGTTCCGGCGGCTGGAGGGGACTTCGTTTACAATTTCTTCAATGGTCTGTATCTCCGGGTACATTTCATTGATATACTGTTCAATTCCCTTTACCAGTTCGTCTCCGTGGTTGCGGTTGGGAGTAAACGTACCGTAGCAGGCCTGTTGTTCCCGGTCCATATCTATGGCAAACATCTTGGAGATATAAATAGCAGCCTCTATCCCACAATATTTTTTGATGAGATGAAGCATCAGGTGAAAGCTGTTGGTTGCTCCTCCACTGGTGTAGACACCCCCGTCTTCGGTGAGTATTTCCCGGGCCTGTAACAAAACATTCGGGAAACTGTTGGCAAAGGCAGTGGTGGCGTTGATATGCGTAGTCGCCTTTCTTCCGTTCAACAATCCCGATGCCCCTAAAAGGAAAGCCCCGGTACAAAAACTGGCGATCTCAACACCTTGTCTGTGCTGTTCATGCAGCCACAGGATGATATCACGGTTATCCCCTATCAGCGTCCTGATGTCTTCCGAAGCAAAGGCAGGGATCAGGACCAGGTCCGTACGGTCCACCTCGGTTACGGGCCTTGTCGTAAATTCACTATACCGGTCTTTATAATGTTCATCCGCACCATAAAGCAATTGGATATCAAAGAAAGGAGGCGCACCCGCTTCCGTAAAATACCGGTTTACCGACTGGAAAACATCCAGCATGGCGGCCACGCTGAGCAGGCGGTGATGGGAGGTCAATAGAATTGATAGTTTCATTGGGATATTTGGTTTTTATATAGATGTTTCGGGTATAAAGTTTTACACGTATTCACATATGACCATCCCTCTTAATTGTAACACAAACAATTAAACTACAGGGACTTATTTTTAAAAAAATCTTATGAAACAAGCCTTTAAAGATACAATTTTGTCCCGAATCCCCCTATAAAATGGCTTTATAAGCTCCTTAAAAACAAATATAACAAGCTAATTTAGCAATAAGTATTATTTAGGGAGCAGGGCCAGGAAGTTTCCTGATGAATACAAACATAGATTTACTCCCGATACCCAGTAGAAAGATAGATTACGAATAGAAAACAAATATGAAGAACAACTCAAAAACACCATCGGTTATGGCAGATATAGAGCACATCAATTACATTAAAGCACCTGTTTCCGAAGTGTATACCGCACTCACCACAGTAAAGGGCTTATCAGAGGTGTGGACGCAAAAACTGAAAGTACGGCCGGAGGAAGGCTATACCAACGAATTTGATTTTGACGACGACTACGCAACCAAAATGAAAGTGGTGCATCTAACAGAGCACAGCAAGATCGTATGGAATTGTGTGGAATCCGATCCGGAGTGGGTCGGCACTTCATTGATATTCGATCTTACTGAAAAAGACGGTGTAACCGCCGTGATACTTAAGCATACAGACTGGAGAAAAGTGACGGAATTCTACCGCTGGTGTAATTATAACTGGGGAATGTTCCTGCTGAGCCTGAAAGGATATTGCGAAGACGGAAAAGGCTTACCGTTCCAGGAACGCAAATTTTAAAAAACCGCCTGCTATGCCCATAGCCCATTGTTTTGTAAAGCGAAAGAATATCCCGCAAACTCTGCTGGATTCTATAGTCAGGGAATGGGGCATGCGTATCGGGGTAGCAGAAAAGGATATATGCGTAAACCTGGTCAGCGATTTTATACAAGCCGGGAAGTCCTTTGAGGTTATGGTAAACCTCTACCTTCCCACCCTGTGGGCCGAAGAAGATATCCTTAACATACAACAAAACCTGCTGGAAATCCTGTCGGAAAACCTCCGTGTCGGGAAGAAAGATATTTTTATTATGACTTCCATGATCCGGCCGGGCCATGTTGTGGAAGACGGACAAACTATCCGGTGGTAACCTGTAACATTTTTCTTAAAACCCGGACTAATGAGGTATATCCCAAAAAAAGAATAACTATGCCCGTATACAATTTTGAATCTACCGTGGAAATTTTCCGTACCGATGTGCGGGATGAAATCATGGCTGACAAAGTGGTTTCCGTGCTACTCGATAATTTTCCGGAAGCTACCATCAACTTCGACCTGGAAGATTGCGACCGGATATTGCGCATAGAGGACATCCGTATAGATACGGAAAAGGTGAAGAACATTCTGCATACCTACCAGATACATGTAGAATTGATCTTTTAAAATCCGGTGTTAACCTCCATCGATTGAAAATCCATGCACATACATTGTTGCATGTTTACAGATTGAATTCTGCAAAAAAGACAGCTTAAAGAAGTACAAAGTATATAGCTATAGTAATTTAAGTATATTAGTCATCATAAATCCCACAAAGACGGAAGATACAATTAATGCTATGGCTCCACGAATAAAAGGATTATACCGGGCATTATTTATTCTACTTCCCGGAATACTTTTCGGACAGGAATATGTGCAAACCCCGGATATACGTATCGGGTACCAGCCGGAAATTGTTATCATAGCCGGTAAACCCACGGTTTATTACGAATTGCACATCACCAATTTTTCCGACAGTCCCATACAATTTACCCGGCTGGATATCACGGAACAACCGGACAGTATCCCCGTATTCTCCATAACAGGTGATGAATGGCAGTTTCGGCATAAAACAGCAGGCACGGCAGAACCACTTACGGACAATGTATTACCACCAGGAGGGGCCAGTGTTATTTTTATGGAATTTATCCTGCCTTCCACAATAAAAAATAAATCCCTAATACACTACTTTCGGTTTATACATCCGGGGGATACCCAAACCAAACCGGTTTCCTTCACCGGTCCGGTACTTGAACCCCGGGAAACTACAGTTATCCTGGGCCCACCGCTATGTGGCGGCCCCTGGACTGCGATCTACAGTCCGGACTGGGCACGCGGACACCGCAGAGTGTTCTATACCGAAAGAGGAAAAGCGCGGATACCGGGGCGTTTTGCCATTGACTTTATGCAAACGGACAGTAAAGGTAAACTTGTAAAGGGCGATAAAGACCAGGTAAAAAATTGGTACGGATACGGCGCTGATGTACTTGCTGTTGCAGACGGTACGGTAGCATCAGCCAGGGATGACTTTTCGGAAAGTGCTACCATTTCAGAACATCCCAAATACCCTGCGGGTAAGGCTACCGGAAATTATGTCTCCCTGAATATCAGCAAGGATCGTTATGTCTTCTATGAACACCTGAAACCGGGAAGCATCCGGGTAAGGCTGGGACAAAAAGTTAAAAAAGGTGAAGTTATTGCTTCACTCGGTTTTACCGGACAGTCCACAGGGCCTCACCTGCACCTGCATGTGGCCGATACCGACTCACCTTTGGGAGCGGAAGGTCTTCCCTTTTTGTTTGAACACTTTTCCCTTCTTGGCCAATATAATGTTTTTTCGCGCTTCGGAAAAATGCCCTGGGACCCTGCAAAAAAAGATTCGAAACAGGTAAAATACCGGGAAAGACCGGCTCCCAACGCCGTTATCAGGTTTCATTAAGAAAATGAAAAATTTTCTGATGTAAAGCAAATTTGTTAACTTTATCGATATCAGACCAACCATTATTACACCTCCATGGATCAATATATCTATTTGTTCATTTCCGTGTTTTTATGTGTGCCCTGGATTATTTTCTTTCGTTCCAGGCCCGATTTAAGAAGAAAAATACTAAAAGCAAGTCTAATAGGAGGCTTTGCAGGATTGATCGCGGAATTCTGGTATTTCCGCGACTACTGGCGCCCTCCTTCCTCAGTTGGTTCTGCCACTGTTTCCCCGGAGGATTTTTTGTTCGGCTTCTTTGTTACGGGGCTGGCCGTATCTGTGTATGACGTGGTTTTCCGAAAAACGGTTTCCAACGGGGAGCGACGCAGGAAAAAACACTTTACCTCTCTTTTTCTGACGGGGGTCGGAGCCCTTTTTCTTTTCAACAACTTGCTGGGGTTCCATTCCATTTTTGTCAGTTCCATTTCCTTTATTATCTTTTCAATAATAATGGTTACTGTCCGAAAAGACCTGTGGAGACCTTTACTGGCCTCCGGAATACTTATCCTGCTGCTCATCATTCCGGTTTACGCGATCATTTTTAACCTCATATCACCCACTTACTGGGATTCATACGGACTGTTGTCCGGAACTCCCTACGGAGCCACTATCCTGGGAAACATCCCGTTAACTGAACTGCTGTGGTATTTCTCCTGGGGATGTATGGCAGGCATAGCCTACGATTTTGCATCGGGGAAAAAGAAAACCGCCCTATTCAGGTCTGAAAAATAAGCCATTGTACCTATAGAATTTCGCTATTTTTCCGGACTTTTACCTTTGTGCCCCACTTTTTAATACAATCGCCAATGAAAATTCTCTGCATTTTGGAGAAAAGGACGTAAGACTATTTAGTCTTGTGATACAGAAAGAATACCGGATTATATGTCATTCAAAATTAGCAGTAATAATTGTTTGAGATTTTGTCCATAATTTAGCTGACAAACCCCATAATTCACTAAAAAACAACAACATGAATACTCCCCTCCCTTCCTGTAAGTGGGCTATTATAATCTTCCTTATTTTTTCAACGCTGACAACTTTTGCCCAGGTGGAACTTAAAAAAGACAAAGAACTTTATCTTAAAATTGATTCCTTGATCAATGCAAAGGACTATTTCCGAGCCCGGAAAATATATTCGGAAAACACGAACCGTCTCTCCCAACTCCACAAACTGAAAACCGGATTCTTCCTGAATAATGTATTTAATCGTCCGGATTCATCCATCCATAAGATGAACCTTCTCTTGGGCAAGTACGGCTCCGAAATTCCCGATAGTCTTAAATTCAGGATACTTTCCATAGGTCATGTCAATTATTCCAAATTATACGATTATAAAAAAGCAAAAGAAACGCTGTCCCTTTTACTTTCGGAATATACAGACCGTATGACAGGCGAAGAAGAGGAGGATTACAGAAATACCCTGGCCATCTGGTCAGCGCTGGAAGGGCAGCCAAAACAGAAAATCGAAATGAACAGCACCGTAAACCTGAAAATTTCCCGGGACAAGGCACAACTGCAGAACCTGTTGGTGTCTCTGGATTCCGAAGAACAGTATTTTGTTTTTGATACCGGGGCCAACCTGTCTACTATTACCGAAACGGCTGCCAAACGTTTCGGCCTGAAACTACTTGATGGCACCATAAATGTAGATGCTATTACCGGGCACCAGATCAAGTCAAGGATCGCAATCGCCCCGAAACTACACCTTGGCAGCCTGACGATCTGCAATGCGGTTTTTCTGGTATTCCCCGACGAAGCACTGGCCTTTCCGCAGATAGATTACCAGATACACGGTATCATAGGCTTTCCGGTTATTGAGGGTATGAAAGAAATACAGATTACCCGGGAAGACAGGTTTATCGTGCCCCTGGAACAAACATCCGGTAAAGAAAGAAATCTCGCTATAGATTTTCTGACCCCTCTCATTTACCTGAAAGACAAAACAGGTACGGGCACCTATTCCCTGGACACCGGGGCCATGAGCAGTATGCTGTACAACACGTATTACGAAAAAAATGAGAGCCTGCTGAATAAAAATTATGAAGAAACAGACGTCACTATAGGCGGAGCAGGGGGCCTTATTACCAAAAGAGGAATGTATATCTCTTTCTTGCCGGAAGTGGGAAACAAACAGGTTACTATGGACTCGATCATCGTTCTGAAAGAAGCCCTCAAACCCGACAACCATTACCTCGGTAATATCGGGCAGGACCTCATTGGTAATTTTGAAAAAGTAACCTTTAACTTTAACGATATGTTCATACGTTTCGACTGACCGAAACGCTGTGATTGGTCATAGGCTATTCCGGCAATCTTTTCAACAGTTTTTGAGCTTCAGCATACCTGTCGGTATCTTCCGGGACCTGTTCCAGTATTCCGGCACAGGCCTCATAATCTTTTTGCTTGAGTTTGCTCAATGCTCGATACCACATGGCCTCCGTACGGAATACGGAACGCGAATCCATTAATGCGGAAAACCCGGTATCCGCTTCTTCATACCGCCCCAGTTCTACAAGAGATACGGCATAATAAAGCGATATTTCCGCATTGGTCCCGTCCGCTTTCAGTATATCTTCGAATAAGACAGACGCTTTCTCGTAATCTCCTGCATTAAAAGCGGTTTCCGCCTGCTGCAATAGTGTATTCCCCTCTCCCCTCATCGCAAGGCTCAACTGCGGGTAATCCGCATAATCTTCATAAACCGGTATACTTATTCTACGCGAAAAGAAAATCCCCAGTATTACCAGCACACTCGCAGCCACGGCTATCTGCCAGAGCTTCAGCTTACGTAAACCCTTACGGGGCTCCATATCTTTAAGAAAGTATTCTTTCGATATATCCGATACCTTATTCCGGAAGGTCTCCGTATCTTCTAATTTACCAAATGTACGGTCGAGATAAGCCGATGCTTCCTTATACAGCGTCAAAGATTCCTTTAATTCGTCGTCATATCGCAAACGCTCTTCCAGTTTCTGCTTTTCCTCCTCGGAAAGTGTACCGGAAACATAGTCCTCAAATAAAATGTAGTCTTGCTCTTCCATCGTCAGGAGGATTTTATTTTTTCATATTCGGGTGACCGGCGGATCATTTCGGTTAGCTTTCCGATGCAAAGTGATTTCTTCTTTCGGGCGTAAGCATAGGTTATACTCAGTGCTTCCGCTACCTCTTCCATCGATTTTAAACGGAAAGATGTTTGCAGCAACTCCCTGCACACCTTACCGAGACGATTAAACATTACGGTGAAAAGCTCTTCTTTTTCACTGAAAATATCTGCTTCCATAACCAGTTCTTCCGCACCTTCGTCCTTATATACGTTTTCATCACCTGTTGTTACCTCCCTCCCGGAAGATTTTTTTAACCGGTTCAGCCATTTCCTTTTGCATAGCAGAAAAAAATAAGCATCGAACGGGCAACTGAGCTGCAGGCCTTTATCCCTCGCCTGGTTGTAAATAATAACCAACACCTCCTGGATAATATCTTCCGCATCATTGCTATTTCCGCTGTTGTTACGAATGTAATGCACCACTTTGGGTACAAACCTGTCATAAATAGACTGTATAACCAATGCATTGTGTTGCAACAGCCCGTCTATATACTTCTGGTCTTCATGTATTTTACTTTCCGCCATACCAACAGAATTACCGAACTAAAATAAAAAAGTTTTCGCAGAGGGGTAACAAAATAACGGGCTATTTGATATAAAGATGAAACAGAGAAAGAGTTGCACTCAAAAAAAAGAAATTATCAAAACCCAAAAACAGTACGTTATGAGAAATTCAATTTTAATTATCGCAATCGCAGTATTTACTTTTTTGAATGTAAATGCCGCAAATAAAAAAATGACCTTAAGCACTTCAGCCGAAGTTGCGGAAATCATAAAAGACCATATTACAAAAGTTTATGATTGGTCTGTAAAAACAGATAAAGGTGTGTATAAAGGAACTTCACCAAATACGGAACATGCCAACACTATGATAGCCATGGTATGCCGGGGAGAGTTTGTCATAGAAAAGGAAATAGTAAGCTTTTATGTGCCGGAAAACGAAGCAAAAAACAATGAAAAGAGAAATTATTTCTGGGAAGTTGAAACAGCTACCGGATATGCAAAAGGTTATGCTTCAACCGAAGATTACGCTCATAAAATGATTGCTCTCGTCGCTTCCGGTGAAGTCATTATGTCCAAAATAATTTTCAGTCAGCCAAGACAATAACCTCCGAAGATCACCGAGTTTAAAAATCCTATAAGAAAATAAAATATTAATCCAAAAAGAAGAAATCATGAAAAATGTAAAAACACCATTGGCCATTTTAGTTCTGTCAGCACTTCTGTTCACAGGTTGTTCCCTGAGCGATGACGAAGGGATCACCCCCATAGAAGAACCCCCATTCGATCCTCCGACAGCCGAGGCGTTTAACAGTTTGAGGGACGCTGCCCTGCAAGACCGGTTACAGACTGCCCAGTTCAATGCGGAAGACGGTATTACTTTCACTTCGGAAAACGGGGTAACCCTGAATATATTTCCCGGATGCCTTACGCTCGACGGGGATGCGGTTACCGGCGAAGTAGACCTGGAATTTATGGAATTTTTCGAAAAGGAAAATATGCTCCCGGCCAACAAGCCTACAATGGGACTCACTCCGGAAGGTGACAAAGCGCTTCTTATATCCGGAGGAGAATTCTATGTAAATGTCACCCAAAACGGGGAAGCACTGGAATCCGGCTGCAACATGCAAATGACAATCCCGGCAGACCTGACCGGAGGGCCGGACCAGGATATGACCCTTTGGGCAGGAACCATAGACGATGACGGCAACCTGGAATGGGATGAAACAGGAGATAACGACAACGGACAGGACAACGGTGTATTTGCGGAAGGCGACCAGTATTTCGCGTTCTTCGGGGAATTCGGCTGGACCAATGTAGACCGTTTTTACAACGATCCGAGACCCAAAACCACATTGCAGGTGCAGGTCCCGGAAGGTTTCACCAATGAAAATTGTGCCGTATACCTCTCTTATGACGGTGAGGGAAATGCCCTGGCCCTGTTAGACACTTTCGATGCCAATACGGGTACCTTTTCAGAACATTACGGACAGATCCCGGTGGGATTGGAAATGCACGTCATCTTTGTCACCGAGGAAGACGACCAATGGCGATACGCTATCCAGGGAGTCACCGTGGGCGAGAACGATATTTACACGTTTACGCTCGAAGATACGACCACAGGCAGCGAAGAAGACCTGGTCGATGCCATAAGCGCACTGCCGTAAAAATATATCTGGTTTTTTAGGTTTGTTCATGCAGAAATCCCGCCCTGTCCGATCAAAGGTTGCGGGATTTTCTTTTTATTGCAACACCCCCTGTGTCAATTACTTTCATATTCACTGCCCGCTTATCCTTTTTATCTCATTCCGGATACAAACTTTTTCGCTACATTTGAGACACCAGCCAAAACCACCGATGTTATGAAATTCGCATCATTTCTGCATTTTTTTTCGTTGTTCCTGCTGTTATCCGGCTGTAACCGGGACACCTGTTGCGATGAGCCCCTGCAGGAAATGAACTTCGAAGCTCCGGCGCCACAGGAATTCATTAACCTGCAGGAAACCGCCCGGGAAACGCTTTCCACTAATATAATCTTTCAGGCAGAACAGGGACTGGAACATACTTCCGACAACGGTACGATGATCATCATACCCCAGGGCTGCTTTACCTCAGCGGATGGCCTACCCGTTGATGGAGATATAACCCTGGAATTTATAGAATTGTACGACCGTAATGATATGCTGGTTGTCAACAGGCCTTCCATGGGGCAGATAAACGAACAAATCAGATCGCTTCTCATAGGCGAAGGGTTCTTTTATCTCAACCTTACCCGGGACGGACAACAGATAATAAGTGACTGTGGAATACAGATACGCGTTCCCGTTTCCCGAACCGGCGATGCCGCAGAGGATATCTTCCTTTGGGAAGGTCCGGAAAATGCAAATGGTAGTTTCTCCTGGAATCTGTATACGGAAGGTGAATTTTTTACGGAAAATGGTTATTATGTGACCTATGTTTCCGGCAACGGATGGAAAGGCATCGCCCATACAGCAAACTATCCCGGAGGAAAAACGGGTATACAAGTATTGGCAAGCGATGGGTATAATGGTGAAAATGCTGCCGTTTACCTTGCTTATGCCGATGAAAAACATGGGATTGCACAACTTTACTGGGACAACAAAACATCCATGTTTACAGATCCTTACCGACAATTTTTCCCGGACCAAGACATACACCTGTTGTTTATCTCCGCAGAAGGTGAACAATGGCGCTATGCCGTAAAAAGCGTAACTGCAGAAGCAGACAAGATATACACCATAGCCCATAGCGAAACAAGCACGGCAACCCTCGCAGAGCTGCTGTCGGTCATAGCCGAACTTCCCTAACCTACTTTTGTTTTCCGGATACAAAAAAAATAAGACAATAACGGGTAACAATTAAAAAGTCTTCCGGATATAAATACAAAGAATATGATATAACAGCCCTGGAGAAGGCTTTATAAAAAGGGCAAGCCCTGGTTTTTAAAATCTTTTATAAATGAAATAATCATATGCGGATTTTTACCTCTTTAATTTTTATCATTGTATTCCGGTCCGCTTTCGCTCAGGAAACACACATTGTCGATACCTTGCAACGTACCGCTATTTTCGATTACCATATATCAGGCAACACGGTAGATCTCGTCCCCATGCCCCCGGCCCTTATACAGATCGCCGGAGCTCCCAAGGCCTATTATTCCTATTTCTGGGAATTCGGGGATGGTGACTTCAGCCGGAACAAAGAACCGAAACACCACTATAAAAAAGAAGGAGAATACGAAGTAAACCTATGGGTGACCAACCATTACGACAACGGAGAAACACCCGCCACCCGTCCGCAGAAAATAAAAATTGATAAGGTTACGGAAACCTATAAAGGCGAAGCTTCAATGGAAGACTACCTTACCCTGCAAAGAAACCGGGAGCCTGTCCCGGCAGAAGATATTGTAGTTGTGCTCAGCTATAAAAATCCCAAAGAATATGTTACAAGCGGTAAATTATATCTTTTTTATAATGAACTGAAATACAAGGCGGATAATTTCGAACTTACGGATACCCGTACTTACCACGGAGAAAAGATCCGAACGGGTGAAGATTTTGTTCATACCGGTAATGTGATGCAGGATGGCGCTCTGCTGGCCTCCGCCGAAAAAGAAATGCTTTACCTGAGACAACAATGGCAGGACAGCACAGAAAAAATCAACCTTCCTTTGACCCTGGAAGAGTCCAAAGCCTATTACAAAGACTGGAGTATCCTGGAATTTGACGGAATGTCTCCTAATGAAGAACGAAATATCTTTTTCACACTTCGTACCACTCCCGAAATGTTAAAGGACACCAGTGCTATTATTACCGTTAGGAGCATTTATGTTCCCGACGAAAATTATGACAATCACAAAGTAAAGGAAATGGAGATGGAGATCGTTACCTCCCACGATCCCAACAGAATGTCTTCCAACGCCACTATTATGAACTATCGCCTGGTACGGTTCAAGACCTTTAGGTTCAAAACAAGATTTCAGAACAATGGTGAGGGCCCTGCCCGGACCATACGCCTGGAAACCGATATTCCCGATATGTTTGACAAAAGTACGCTGGAGATTGAGGACCTCTATCCCGAATGTCCCGTTTGCCCGAAAGAAGAAAACATCACTTACAGTTGCATTGACACTACCTTTACCGAAAAAAAGGCTGTTTTCACCTTCAAAAATATTTATCTTCCGGGTAGCGAACAGAAAAACGTACAGGAATACGATTCAACCAAAGGCTTTGTAAAATACCGTATAAAACTGGCTAAGGATTTTCACAAAAAGAAAACCAAAAGCCGGACAGCCATTTATTTTGATAAGAATGAACCTATTATTACCAATTACGCCACCACCCGCTTTCTCCCTGGTATTTCCGTCGGTGCCAAGGCCGGTTACATGATAAGCCCGGACCTTGACAATCATCGCGAATATTTTGCAGGTGTTACCATTTCACCATATAAATCCTATCGGGGTTACCTTCAGGCTGAACTTATGGTCTCGGCGGCGTCTTTTGACGAAGTAAAACGGTTCACGGATGAGGTTGTAAACGATAATGGTTTTACGGACTCTTATGATATGGAATCGCTTAACGAATACCGGAACATATCGTTATATCTCGTCCCGGTATCCTACAGGTACAACCTCAACAATTACCTTGCTGTCGGCACCGGGATACAGCTCAAAACCGACCTGAGCAGCAGGCACTGTATTACCGATACCGGAGCGTACTCGCTCCTCATCCCCTCCGAAGGTGTCGATTTTCGTGACGACACCAAAGATTTTATCACACAAACAGAAACCACGAGATCGTTCACCAATTTCCAGACCGGGGTTTTTGTGGGATTCACTGCAGGATTTGCCAGGATAGGTCCGAGTATCGGCGCACGGTATGTCTATAATTTCAATGCCCCTAACAGCCAGGTACAACTCTATGCCATATGGAAGTTCTAATGTCCCGTAACGCTATGGGGCAGTATTGTTCAACACAAAAACATCCGGCGTGAAAAAAAAATTACTTTTATTGGTTTGTTTCCTGTCATTCCTTCCGTTACAAGCACAGCTTACGGACAGTATATACCACACCGTGGACAGGCTGACGAAAGACCCTGCCCCGCATATTTTCGACCGGCTGGAGGAAAAAGCATCCGCTTTTGAAAAACAAGCGGTCACTCCCGGCGAGCATACAGCCATGCTTATACTCCGCTGTAATATGGGATATCATTACCGGAAATCGGGAATGTCACAAAAGGCTATTGCCTGTTACGAAAGCGCCTGGAAAAACTATCAGGATCATCAACTGGCCGATTACGACATTATAGAATATTGCCTGAAGCCACTTGGTAACCTTTATACGATATCCGGAAATTTTACCCAGGCCGAAAATACTATAAAATCTTATTTATTTCTCGCCGAAGAACAGGGAAACCAGGCCCAGAGAATTGCTGCAGTTCTCAATCTGTCGGTAGTATACCACAATACCGGAAATTTTCGCACGGCTATCCGGTTATTGGAGGAAGATCTCAAAACTACGATTCCGGATGCAAAACAAAAAGCTTTACTACTCAACAATCTTGCTACCAATTATTTTGCCCTGGAAGAATATGAAAAAGCGGAAGCCATCCTGCAACAGGCAACACAGACAAACCCGGAAATCACTTCGCCTATGTACCGCAATATGGCCCAGCTTGCCAAAAGCCGGGATCAGGTAACATTGACACAACAATACCTCGATCTCGCAGAAAAAGCCATGCGGGAACAACCATTCCGGGCAAGGGATATCGCCCGCCTATACGTAGAAAAATCCGAGTTATTTATCGTAAATGGCGATACGATACAGGCCCGGAAACTTCTTTACACAGCCCTTGATTTTCTTTTACCAAATCATAATAAGGACTCGTTGCCCAACAGGGAAAGACTATATCCCGAAAATACATTGATCGCCATTTTTGATGCCCTAGCTTCGTTGGAGAACGACTTGGAAGCTACCCTTGACTATTACGAACTTAGTTTTTATGTAACCGGATTACTGCAGAAACAAATCATATCGCAGGAAACAAAAATCCTACACAGCACCGGGAACCGGATACGGAGTGAAAAATGTATAGACCTACTCTACAATGCCTATAAAAACACGGATAATGATCGTTATCTCGAAAGGGCCTTCTTCTATGCGGAACGAAGTAAAGCCTCTGCCTTAAAAGATGCCATTTCTCAAAAATCAATGGCAGAAAAATTTCCGGGGAACTCTCTTCTCCCGGAAGAAAGCACCCTGTCTTCTATCCGTGAAAATACCATAAACAAACTGGTACGTGCACAACTCACCGGGAAAGGACAGGATTCCGTCCGTTCATATACAGAAACCTTGAACCGGCTCAACCTGGAGCTGAAATCACTCCGCCATAAAATCGATGAAAAATACCCTGAAACTCCCTTTTCCGGTATATCCGTTCCCCTGTTACAGGATAAACTGAAAAATGACAAGGCCAATATGATCGTATATTTTTCCGGAAAACAACACCTGTATACCTTTGTCTTTAGTAGAAATGGCGCTGAACTATACAGAAAAGACAATACAAGTGCACTCCGGGAAGATATACGTCACTTCATTTCTTTCTTTGATGATCCTTCCCGTATAAATAATAACGTAACAGCTTATAGCCGGAGTGCTTACCAGGTATACCGTTCCCTGTTTCCTTCCGAAATACTCAATACCGAGTACCTGGTTATCGTACCGGACGGATTACTTGGTTTTATTCCTTTTGAAGCCTTATTGATTGAGCCTGCGCAAAGCGATAACTATAACCGGATGCCTTTCCTGGTAAAACGGCAAAAAATGGTATATCAAACCTCGGCAGATTTATATCTCAGGGAATACCAGTATGCCGAAAAAGAAAAACTTCTGGGTATTTTCCCTGTTTTTGAAAATACTCCCATGGAGTTGCGATATTCCGAAGAAGAAGCGGAAAGCATAAGGTGCATAACCGACGCAGATATTCTAATCGGAAAAGATGCCACCAAAGCCAATTTCCTGGAAAAAGCCGGAAATTATGATATTATTCACCTTTCCACTCACGCCAGTGGGGGAAATTTTGTAATTCCCGCAAACATTGAATTCCGGGATGATGTAATGTTACTTCACGAATTATATGGCTTACAACTAAAACCCGCCCTTGTAGTACTGAGCGCCTGCGAAACCGGTATCGGGAAATTACAGCGCGGTGAAGGGGCTATAAGTCTCGCACGCGGTTTTCGGTACGCAGGGGCTAACAGACTGCTGTTCTCTTTGTGGAAAGTGAATGACCGGGCCACCTCCCGGATTATGACATTGTTTTATCAAAACTACGAAAAATACGCCTCCGCTTCTGCTGCAAACCATCAATCCAAAATAGATTACCTGGACGACAAAGAAGTCCCCCTGGCCCAAAAATCGCCCTATTACTGGAGCGGGTTCGTATATTACGGAAATATACAGCACGAAAAACTCCCGGCTTCTTCCCAAATTATTGTTTCGGGCACCTTGATAGCGCTGCTTTGCACAACACTTTTCATCGAATTTTACCGGAGGAAAAAAAGAAAAAGACACAGATCAGCCCGGGGAAAATAAAAACCGGCTATGTATATAAAAATCATGAAATCCGCAATCCGGGCTTCACAAGTGGTGTTAATTTTATAAATTGGCAGAAAATATCGGCTTCTTATTAAAACCAGCCACGAATACACGAATGATTTTCAGAAAACCAATCCCATTATCCGTGAATCAGTGGCTGAAATTTAAAAAAACGATAGTAACAGTCCTTTTTCAACGCAATGCCAATTTCCGGGAACCCTCATATAATCCGCTATTGTCACATTTTTGCCTATATCCTGCTAACGGGCATTGTTTTCTCCTGTTCCGGATTTAAGGAAAAAAATATGGTAAAGATCGGTTTCTCCCAGGGTATGACCACCGACGACTGGAGGAAACAAATGAATAAATCCATGAAGCTGGAAGCCTCCCTGCACGACAACGTGGAGCTGACCATACTGGATGCCGATGACAATGTAAAGAAACAGCTAACGGATATCGAAGCGCTTATCCGCGACCAATCGGACATTATCATTGTTTCCCCCATACAATCCCAGCCCCTTACCGCAGTGGTGGAACGGTCCGTAAAAGCCGGTATTCCGGTTATTGTTATAGACCGGAAGATAGAGAACGAAAGCTATACCGCATATCTCGGCGCGGACAATATAGAGGTGGGGAGGAACGCAGGACGTTATATAGCCTCCGGTATTCCCTATAAAGAAGGAAAAATAAAAATCGTTGAGATAAAAGGGCTTAAAGGATCTTCCCCTGCCCATGAAAGAAGCCTGGGATTTGGGCAGATCATAAACCGGTTTGAAAAACTGGAGACCGTTGCTGCTATAGACGGCAACTGGGAAAGCGAATCGGTAAAAGAACCTTTGCGAAATATCCTGGAAGAGCATAAAGATATCGATTATGTATTCTCCCACAACGACCGCATGGCGCTCAGTGCCTGGGAAGTGGCCCGGGAAAAAGGCGTAGAAAATAAAATAAAATTTATAGGGGTCGACGGGCTCAACACTTTGAACGGTGGTATACAACTCGTTCAGGACAAAGTATTACAAGCTACCATTTTTTATCCTACGGGTGGGAACGAAGCCATAAAGCTCGCCCTTAAAGTCCTCCGGAACGACCCTGTTTCCAAGAACAACATACTAAGTACCACAGTCATAGATTCCGTAAACGCGGATATTATGAAAAACCAATTGGACAAGATTGACCGACAACAGGCAAGTATCGAAAACCAGTTGCAAAAACTTTCGGAACAGGAGAAGAAATACGCCACCCAAACCAATCTTATCAAAATACTGACTTTTTTCCTGGTACTTATTCTTTCCCTCGCCCTTTACAGTATTTATTCTACCTATGTTATCAGTAAAAAGAAAAAGCTGCTGGAACTGCAAAGTGAAAAGATCACCCTGCAACAAAACGAAATAGAAAAGATCGTCGGGCAGGAATTCCGTACCAGGCTGGACACCATCATAGAACAACACCTGGATAATCCGCAATTTACAGTAGAAGAGCTTGCCCGTAGACTAAACCTGTCTCGCGTACAACTCTACCGCAAAATAAAAGGGATGTTCGGTGTGAGTGTCAATGAATATATCAGTAGTATAAGACTTGAAAAATCTAGGGAAATGCTTCGCCAGACTTCCCTGAACATAGCCGAAATAGCCTATGCCTGCGGGTTTTCCTCTCCCAATTATTTCTCCACTTCATTTAAGAACAAGTACGGTATCACCCCGAAAGAATATAAGAACAGTCTTTAAAATCCGGGTAATTATCGAATGTTTATAAGGAAAGAGAGCCCAAAAGCTTATATCACGATAAACAATCTTCCGTATCCGGACGCATAATACGATTATACCCGAGATACTCCTATAAAAATAGCAGACCGGATTGGTAATATCCCTTTATTACCGCCTTTTTGTCCGGGGATTTAATTTCTTATCATCCGGGGCAGCGTTTTGTTGAAGAACCATACTGTTAACCCGGTGTTAAAACCATGTAACCTCA
This sequence comes from Sinomicrobium halophytocola, assembly GCF_052983395.1. NCBI lineage: Bacteria > Pseudomonadati > Bacteroidota > Flavobacteriia > Flavobacteriales > Flavobacteriaceae > Sinomicrobium > Sinomicrobium halophytocola. The sequence continues at coordinate 60,806 of NZ_JBRKIT010000023.1, read as the reverse complement.
GTATAATTTCTGTTACCTGAGTATAACTATATCGTTATCGTAAAGAATTTGCAAAAAACAAATCCATTGATTTGCAGCATATTAAAAAAATAAAGCTCAAGAAAATCAAAAACGAAATGATTTGAAACATCACTAAAATAAAACACCGGTTTTTAAGAATAGTTTAGCATTCATCACAATAAATTAAAAGATGAATAAAATTATTCTTTGGTCGATTACGGCAGCATTGGCCGGTTTTTTATTCGGTTTCGATACGGTAGTTATATCCGGCGCTGATAAGCAATTGCAATTACTGTGGAACTCTTCCGATGCTTTTCACGGTTCCGTAGTCATGGCCATGGCTTTGTGGGGTACGGTAGTCGGCGCATTGTTCGGCGGGATTCCCACGAACCGGATAGGAAGAAAAGACACCCTTATATTAATAGGTTTCCTTTATTTGATATCTTCTGTTGGATCTGCCCTGGCCTACGATCCTCATACTTTTGCATTTTTCCGTTTCATAGGCGGACTAGGTGTAGGGGCCTCCACTATTGCCGCGCCCGCTTACGTATCGGAAATTGCCCCGGCCAGGAAAAGGGGGCAATTAGTATCTCTGTACCAATTCAATATTGTACTGGGCATACTCATCGCCTTTATTTCCAATTACCTGCTCAGCGATGCCGGTGAGAATTCGTGGCGCTGGATGATGGGTGTCGAAGCCTTTCCTTCGCTGATATATCTACTCTTTGCCTTTAACCTGCCCAAAAGCCCGAGATGGCTCATTTCCAGGAAACAAACGGAACGTGCAAAAGCCATCTTGAGACTCATTGATCCTAACAGCGACGCCGACCGTTTGGTTAAAAAAATACAGGAAGGAGCGGCAACTATCAGTTCCGGCGAGACCATATTCATGAAAAAATACAGGTTTCCCCTTATCCTCGCCTTCCTCATTGCCATGTTTAACCAATTCTCCGGCATTAACGCTTTTCTTTATTACGCCCCGCGGATATTCGAAGAAGCCGGCCTTGAACAGAACACCGCCCTGCTGAGCAGCGTGGGGATAGGTGTGGTAAACCTGTTGTTTACACTGGCAGGGGTAATGCTCATAGACAAACTGGGTAGAAAGACCTTGTTATTATATGGCTCATTCGGCTATATTTTTTCCCTTTCCATGGTAACCGCCTCATTTTATTTCAACTGGGGCGGACTATCGGTTCCTCTCTCCCTCTTTGTCTTTATAGCATCGCATGCCATTGGACAAGGAGCGGTAATATGGGTGTATATATCCGAGATATTTCCCAATCACCTGCGTCCCGCCGGACAGGCCTTTGGATCGTCCGTCCACTGGATCCTCGCGGCGATCATCCCCTCCCTGATACCCATGCTTTTTGCTACTGTGGGCTCATGGCCGGTTTTTATGTTCTTTACGGTAATGATGGTCCTGCAACTCCTGTTCGTATGGTTTGTCATGCCCGAAACCAAGGGGATCTCGCTGGAGAAAATACAATCCCGGCTAAAAATTAAAGACAAAACCCCGGCGATAAACCTCAAACATTCCCGGGAATGATCGTGCATTACAAGCCCCGGATCGCAATACTAAAATAACGCTTTAAATAATCAATCCCAGTAATTATGAAAAACACACTAAAAAACAAGGTGATGATACTGACAGCTTCCCTGTTCGTTCTCATCGCCTGCGGTCAGAAAAACGGAGAAAAGGAAACAACAGATCCCAAAAGTCCGGTTCTCAGTGAAGAAGAACTCTACAGACCTGACTTCCATTTCACGCCCAAAGAAAAGTGGATGAATGACCCTAACGGCATGTTTTATTACAACGGGTATTATCACTTGTTCTTTCAGCACTATCCGGACTCCACCGTCTGGGGGCCCATGCACTGGGGACACGCGGTAAGTACGGACCTGCTAAACTGGAAAGAACTTCCGATAGCCCTCTACCCTGACGAATCGGGCTATATCTTTTCGGGAAGTGCCGTGGTAGACCATGAAAACACTTCCGGCTTCGGAGAAAACGGGGCTCCTCCCGTAATAGCCATGTACACCATTCACAACCCGGAAAAAAGGGATAACGACCAGATCGATGTAGAATCCCAGGGTATCGCCTACAGTACGGACGAAGGGATGACCTGGACGAAGTACCAGGGCAACCCGGTCATTGAAAACCCGGGCATACGGGATTTTCGTGACCCTAAAATAGTACGCGATACCATACGCAATCAATGGGTCATGGTGCTTGCCGCCCAGGACCGGGCCAAATTTTACCGTTCCGACAACCTGAAAGACTGGGAATTCCTTTCGGATTTCGGTGTGGAAACGGGTGGTCACGGTGGCGTTTGGGAATGCCCGGACTTTTTCCCGATGACCGTGGAAGACACAGGCGAAACCAAATGGGTACTGATCCAGAGTGTCAACCCCGGAGGACCGAATGGCGGTTCGGCTACCCAGTATTTTATAGGCGATTTTGACGGTACGACCTTTATTTTAGATCCCGGGTTTGAAGCCGAATTAAATAAAAGAAAAGCCTTTTGGATCGACTACGGCAAAGACAACTATGCCGGGGTCACCTGGTCTGGCATTCCGGATAGTGACGGCAGGAAACTCTTTATCGGGTGGATGTCCAACTGGGAGTATGCCCAGCAGGTACCTACCACCGCCTGGCGCAGCGCTATGACTGTTCCCAGGGAACTTCTCCTGGCTAAAAACGGCACTTCCTATCAACTCACGTCAAAACCGGTAAAGGAATTAAAAAACTTCCGTTCAAAAGCATTCAGAAAAAAGGATATAGCCCTGGATACTCCTTTCGTGTATAATAAGGAGAATGGTCCCGGACTCAGCAGTACAGAAATCCACCTGAGCCTGGAAAAAATAGGTAAACAAACCTTCACATTCCAATTGTACAACACCGTCGGAGATACGCTTTCCTTTGGTCTCGACAATACAAAAAAGGAGTTCTTTATCGACCGGAAGCAGGCCGGACAAACGGATTTTTCCGGAAAATTTGCCGGAAAAATAGCTGTTGCTCCGAGATTCTCCGGTTCGGATACACTAAATGTACATATTGTATTGGACAAAACTTCTATCGAGATATTTTACGATGACGGTAGCGTGGTCATGACAGAAATATTTTTCCCGAAAGCCCCTTTTGACACTTTTGGCCTTACCTCGGCAGATTCAGAAGCTATCATAAAAGAGATAGCTATTCATCAATTAAGCTTCAATTAACCAGAAAAACCAAAACATATGAAACGATTATTGTTCTGCCTTCTGCTGCTGGCACAGGGCTACCTGTATGCACAGGAAACCGGAGTGAGCGGTACGGTAACCTCGTCGGAAGACGGGCTTCCCCTGCCCGGGGCCTCCATCCTGGTAAAAGGGACTACCAAAGGTACCGTGACTGATTTTGATGGTAATTACAATCTCACCGATATTCCCGCCGATGCCACACTGGTATTCAGCTACGTGGGATTTGTTACGAAGGAGGTTCCCTTAGGCGGAAAAACACAGATCAACATTGCCCTGGACACAGATTCGCAGCAACTGGATGAAGTAGTCATTGTAGGATATACCAGGGAACGAAAAGTGGAAATGACAGGTGCTATTTCCGTAGTAGACATGGCCCCTCTGGAAGGACAAAGCATGAGCTCCGGAAGTACGATGCAGGCCCTCCAGGGCCGTGTGCCCGGATTGTTCGTAGAAAAATCGGGAGACCCTACGGGGGCAAGCAGCCGTATCCTTATCCGGGGAGTGAGCACCTTGGGGGACAATAATCCCCTTTACGTTATAGACGGGGTGCCTACCGTTCGTCCGGAAGTCTTTGCCAGTATCAATCCAAGTACCATAGAATCCGTCCAGGTACTCAAGGATGCTTCGGCCTCTTCCGTATATGGAGCAAGAGCAGCCAATGGTGTTATCGTTGTCAGCACCAGAAACCGCGCAAAGGGAGAAGGCGAAAAGTTTAGTGTCAGCATAAACTCCAACATTTCGGTACTTTCCGAAAAGAAACAACGTTACGACATGCTGAATGCACAACAGCGAGGTGAAGCATTATGGCGTGCCTCGGTGAATGACGGCGCCGATCCCAATAATGCCTATGGAGAGATTTACGATTTTAACTGGAACGGGGACTTTAACAATCCTGTGCTTAACAGTATATCCGTACAGCCTTACGTAGGCGGAAATACCAATGTCCCTGCGGGGGATACGGACTGGCAGAAAGAGACCTACGAAACCGGGTATGTATATAATAATGATGTGAGTATTTCCGGGGGGACGGACAAATCTTTCATGCTGCTCAACCTGGGATACCTGAAAAATACAGGGATTCTGAAATATACGGGTTACGAACGCTATTCGGCCAAGTTTAACGGAAACGTAAAACTATTTAATGACAAGGTACGGGTAGGCGTGAATACCCAGCTTTTTACTTCGACCGAAACCCTCGCCTCTCCCGATGTGGGAAGCGCTCCCACTCCCGGGCTGGCCATTACGATGGCACCGACTATCCCCGTCTTTACGGCTACGGGAGAATACGCAGGCCCCATCGGGTCCGGATACTCCGACAGGAACAATCCCGTGTACATGCAATACATCAACCGGTGGGACAATACCGAAAGGACCACTCTTTTCGGAAATGTATTTGCCGAAGCCGATATCTTCGACAACCTGACCTTCCGTACCTCTGTGGGGATAGATCACAACCGCTTTCACCGGAAAGATATAGAAACCACCGTACAGAATGGTTTTATAACCAGGAGTGTCAACAAACTGACACATGATACCAACGACTATACCAGCTTTACCTTTACCAACACCCTGAACTATGAGTTGGAACTTGGTAATCACAGGATCGGGGTCTTGCTCGGTACCGAAGCGATAAAGACTGATTTTAATTCCATCATATCTTCCGGCCAGGGCTTTGCCATAGAAACCGAAGATTATTTTACTCTCGGCGCTGCTTCGGGGAACCGTACCACAGACGGTACCACAACAGGAAGCCGTTTATGGTCTCAGTTCGGTAAACTCAGTTATGCCTTTGCCGATAAATACCTGGCTTCCTTTACCCTTAGACGGGACGGTTCTTCACGTTTCGGGGAAGATAGCCGTTACGGGTATTTCCCGGCAGCGACCGCAGGATGGCGTATCAATCGCGAAGACTTTCTGAAGGAGAACAATATCATATCCGATCTAAAAATACGTGCAGGTTATGGTGAGGTTGGTAACCAATCTATAGGCGATGTGGCCCGCTTCGGGTTATACGAAGCACGGTACGGCCCAAATCAGAATGTATATGTACCGGATTTCTTCAATATTTATTACAACGTAGGAACGGCCTATGACCTCAACGGCAATAATACCGGGAACCTGCCTTCCGGGTTCGTCTCCATACAGGCTGCCAACAGCGGATTGAAATGGGAAGAGACCCGCGAAGTAAACATCGGGCTGGATTTCGGCCTTTTTCAAAACAAAATTGCCGGTTCTTTCGATTATTTTGTGAGAAATACGGAAGGTATTCTAATACAGCCTCCTGTCGCCTCGGTACTGGGCGAAGGCCGGCAACGCTTTCTCAACGGGGCTTCTACCCGTACCAAGGGATGGGAGTTGTCCTTAGCTTATTCCGACACCTATGAAAACGGGCTGTATTTTGCCGTATCCACCAACTTCGGAGCCTTCAGGGACAAAATAACCGAACTCCCCGAAGAAGTAAGGACCGCTTACCCAGGAACTGCGGAAAACTCCATCATCGGGCATTCCCAGTTCTCTATTTACGGGTATAAGACGGACGGGCTGTTCCAAAGCCGGGAAGAAGTAGAGGCACATGCCACCCAGGTAGGCGCCAGGCCGGGCGGGATCAAATTCGTCGACCTCAACGAGGATGGTATTATCAATGCGGACGACCGTGACTTCCTGGGCACCACCCTCCCCGATCTGGAATATGGTATCCGTATCGATCTCGGGTATAAGAACTTTGATCTATCTGTATTTGGTTCCGGAGTCACCGGGCGTATCGGGCTCGATCCCTATATTTTCTGGAACAATTTTGTACAGGGGCGGGAAAATGCCGGACTGGGTGTCCTTAATGCCTGGACCCCCGAAAATACCAATACGGATATCCCTTCCCTCTCCCTGGTAAACAATGATACGCAGGACTCCGATTATTTGTACCGCAACAATTCCTATTTTAAACTCAGGAATGCCCAGCTGGGATATAATCTGCCCAAGGAACTCATCACAAGATGGGGAGGGATGACCAATCTCCGGTTTTATGTACAGGGAGAGAACCTGTTCTGGATCACCCCGAAAAACTTCGTAGGGGCCGACCCGGAAAGGACTAATGTCAATGCCATTCCCGTTCCTACCACTTTTTCACTTGGAGTCAATATCGGGTTTTAAAATGGGATAATGTGCCAATGAGATAATTGGATGATATACCGATGACTTTAACTTGTAATAAAAATAAACAGATGAAAGCAATTCACACCATACATTATACTTTCCTTGCCGGGGCATTCTTATTGATGTCCTGCAGCAAGGATTTCCTGGAATACGATCCCAAAGGGCAGGTTCCCGAAGAAGATATTGCCACTACCGAAAATGCTGAAAGCCTGGTGACCACGGCTTATGCCGGTATTGCCAACGATGAAATGATAGGCCCCCTCACTCATTTGTGGGTGTACGGCAGCGTGCGTTCGGACGATGCCTATAAAGGCGGAGGCGGAAGAGGCGATGTCGCTGTAGTGGACCACTATGAACAGTATAACCTTACCCAGGCCGATGATGGCGACCAGATGATACCGCGTACCTGGACCAATTTTTACAAAGCTATTTCCCGGGCCAACTTTGCACTGTCGGTAATCGGGGAACTTTCCGAAGAGGAATTCCCACTAAAGACTACCCGGATGGCAGAACTTCGTTTTCTAAGAGGGCATTCCCACTTTATGTTGAAGTTGCTTTTCAAGAAGATCCCTTATGTTACGGAAGGCCTCAGTGATGAAGAACTACTACAGATCTCCAATGATGTGGACAATGACGAACTCTGGAACAAGATTGCTGAGGATTTCCTTTTTGCTTTCGAAAATCTTCCCGAAACCCGCGAACAGCCCGGACGTGCAGATAAAAATGCCGCCGCCGCTTATATGGCCAAATTAAGGCTTTACCAGGCTTACGAACAGGATGAGAATCACCAGGTTGTAAATATCAATACCTCGCAACTGGAAGAAGTTATTACTTATGCAGACGAAGTGTCCGGCAGCCTGGAACCGGATTTTGCGAATAATTTTCTTGACGGCCATGACAACGGTACCGAATCGATATGGGCCGCACAGTTTTCAGTCAATGACGGTACGGAAGTAGGCCGGGCAAGCTATGTAACCGGGCTGAACTCACCGCACGGTACTTCACTGTACGGTTGCTGCGGTTTTCACCTGCCAAGTCAGAACATGGTCAATGCCTTTAAAACCGATGAGGATGGGCTGCCTCTAACCGACGGCTTCAATACTTCGGACATGATCGACTCTACAGATTTTACAAGTGTCGACCCCCGGCTCGACCATACTATAGGTGTACCCGGGCGTCCTTTTAAATACCGGAATACGGTAAGTGAAGAGGGCGATATGATTTACCGCGCAAACTGGGCCAGGGACCCCGGAGTTTACGGTTTTTTCGGAAATATGAAAGAACAGCAGGCCCCGGACTGCTCCTGTTTTGTAAAAGAAGGTCCCTTTATAGGCACCTCCAAAAATGTGGACTTTATACGCTATGCCGATGTATTGCTTTTTAAAGCCGAAGCCCTGATACAACTGGGCAGGCACAACGAAGCGCTGCCTATCATTAACGAGGTACGGCAGAGAGCCGCGGCAAGTACGGTCCGCCCGCTGGAAGCCGGGGCAAGCGACATATACAACATAGAACCGTATCCCTCTTTTTCTTCCAAAGAAGAAGCTATGAAAGCACTGAAATTCGAGAGAAGACTGGAATTTGCCATGGAAGGGCACCGGTTCTTCGACCTGGTACGATGGGGTGAAGCTGCCGAAGTATTAAATGCCTACCTGGATGAAGAAAAAACCAAACGGGACTTCCTGGCCAATGCCCGTTTCACCGCGGGAAGGGACGAATATTACCCGATCCCGCAACGGGAGATCGATTTTACCGGGGGAGGATTGTACAAACAAAATCCAGGGTATTAATACAACTGTCACATCGGGCGCAGTCGGGATGTCTTTAACGGCCGGAACCTCTCGGCTGCGCTCGGGGTGACTATTAAAATTTGGAAGTTGAATTCAGACTTCCCATATTTAATTTTTCGTAATTTGTAACGGCAAACCAGCCTGAAATCAATAAAAGTGAATAAAGAAAAAAAACTCAGGGTAATATCTTATGGTGAAGTGTTATGGGATTGTTTTCCGGATCACAAAAACATCGGCGGAGCACCGCTTAATGTAGCTATGCGTATGCAGTCCCTCGGATGCCATGTAAGCATGATAAGCGGCATAGGCCGTGATGATGACGGTAAAGAAATAAAATCATACCTCGAAAAGAACGGGATCAATACCAAAGGAATTGCCGAAATAGAAAACCACTCCACCGGCACGGTACAGGTTACCCTCAACGACCGTGGCTCCGCCACTTATGAGATCACCTACCCCTCGGCCTGGGATAAAATACCATTTACCGATACGGCAGAAAAACTGGTCAACACTTCCGACCTTCTGGTATATGGCAGCCTTGCATGTCGTGACGAGGTAGCCAGGAATACTTTACATAAATTATTGTCCGAAGACATCCGTAAAGTATTCGATGTCAACTTAAGGAGTCCGCATTATACTATGGACACTTTAAAAGACCTGATGGACAAAGCAGATTTTATAAAATTCAATGATGACGAACTCTATGAGATCTCGGAAGCATTGGGTTCTCCCTACAAATCCCTGGAGCAGAATATGGAGTATATGGCGGAAAAAACCAATACGCCATCCGTATGTGTAACTAAAGGCAGGCACGGTGCGGTATTACTTCACGAAGGAAAGTGGTACTATAACAGTGGTTATAACATCAGGGTAAAAGATACGGTAGGTGCAGGCGATTCTTTTCTTGCCACATTACTTACCTATTTGTTCCATCACAAATCCCATCCGCAGGAAGCCATACATTTTGCATGTGCCATGGGTGCATTGGTAGCGGAAAGCGAAGGCGCCAATCCTGTTATAAGCCGGGAAAGGATATCGGCCTTAATGGTACGGTAAAAACATTTTTATCCGGCTATACTTTCTTTTTCCACAGGTTCATAAGAAGGCATTTTCCTTTCGAAAATGTCTTCTATGCATTTTATTTCATCGGCATAGATCGTATTTTTACGCATAGCAAAGTAAAGTGTGTTCTCTATGGGGGTTTTTCCTTCCCAGAGCAATTGTATATTCCCCTTTTCAATCTCATCCATACACAGAAAATCGGGAAGTACGGCAAGGCCCTTTGCCCTGCTCAGGCAGCGTACGATAGAAGTCTTGTTCGGAACAATGTAATTGCACTTAAAATCGGGATGTCTATTGAAATTCACATTCCAGAACCTCTGCAGATTTTCCATATCGCCTGTCGTCCCGTACCAGGTTTGGCATTTCAGCCACTCCTGCAGGCTGGCGCTATCTCCTTTCAACAATTCTTCAAAACCGGTCACGTCTGTATCCCTACCCGCCACAAGCACTATTTTCTCTTTGGAAAAGGCCCGGTAATCTATATTTTTATCCTGCCCTTTACGGGAACTTATCACCAGGTCGAGTATTCCCTTATCCAGGTCGGTAAGGGCATCCTTGTATTCCACGAATTTGATAATGACATCAAAAGGTAAAGTGGAAATAAACGGCTCTACAGTATACTGAAAGGTTTCCATACACATTCCTATACTAATGGTAGGTTTGTCCTTTTCCGTACTTTTCCGGAAACACTGCTCGGCATCCTCCAGTTTGGTTATAGCTTCCTTAATATGATTGTACAACACCTTTCCCCTTTCCGTAGGTACTATTTTTCTAGAAGAACGGTCAAACAATTTATATCCCGTATAAGATTCCAGGGAACTGAGATGCAGACTTACCCCCGGTTGGGATGCATAAAGCACCTGGGCAGCCCCGGTAAGGGTGCCTGTTTCATAAATGGCCTTAAAGGTCCTGTACCATTCTAAATTCACCATTTTTCACATCCATTATAATTATGATACAAATATATGATTTATATTATTTTAATAATACATAAAGTAGCTATAATTTTGTCCTGTAATCTTAACAAACATCCCTATGCAAAAGATATTCATTATTAACGGCGGACAAAAATTCGCACAATCGCAGGGCCGGTTTAATGAAACCCTGGCAAACATAACTCATGATTTCTTTAACACCCGGGAAGGATTTGAAGTAAAGACCACTAATATTAACGACAACTATATTCCGAAAGAAGAAGCCGGTAAATTCGCCTGGGCGGATGCAATCATTTATCACATGCCGATCTGGTGGTTTCAACTTCCCCATAAATTAAAGGAGTACATAGACCATGTTTTCGAAAGAGGAGAAATATACAATAGTGACGGTCGTTCTTCTGCAAATCCTGCTATCAATTACGGTACGGGCGGATTGCTCAAAGGAAAAAAATACATGGCTACCACCAGCTGGAATGCGCCTAAGGAAGCTTTTACCCTTCCGGGGGAATTTTTTCAGCAAAAAAGCGTGGACGAAGGCATTTTGTTCGGGTTTCACCGGATGAACGCCTTCATCGGGCTGGAGCCCCTGGAAGGGATCCACTTCCACGATATTGTCAAGAACGGGAATATGGAAAGGGATGTAGCCGTATACAAGGCTCACCTCGAAAAAGTATTTTCTCCGGTAATTCCGGGACAGAAGCGTTTAGCATAATAATATCATATATCTATCGTCTTATGAAATGCCCATGACCAAATTTGCGGACACCTCCCGAAAGTTTTCGGGACGGTAGGATCATACATAGGGCACTCCATCTGACCGTTTAAAAAACAATAAATATTAACAGATGAAAAAAAGCTTATTATCACTGGCATTGGGAGGTCTTGGTATCGGAGTTACCGAATTTACCATTATGGGAATGTTACCCGATGTAGCCAAAGACCTCGATATATCCATCCCTGTAGCAGGCTACCTTATCTCCGCCTATGCGCTGGGAGTAGTTGTCGGGGCGCCGTTGTTGGTGGTAGGAATGGACAAGTTTTCTCCAAAGAAAGCACTGGTGTTACTCATGGTCCTGTTCACTTTGTTCAACGGGTTGTCCATTATTGCCCCGAGCTATGAACTTCTCCTGTTATCCAGGTTCGTTTCCGGGCTTCCGCACGGCGCTTTCTTCGGGGTGGGGTCTGTAGTAGCCAGCAGGCTTGCTGATAAGGGCAAGGAAGCACAAGCTGTAGCCTTTATGTTCTCCGGACTTACCGTAGCCAACCTGCTCGGTGTTCCGCTGGGCACTTATATAGGACATCACTTTTCCTGGCGCTATACCTTTTTACTGATCGCCTTTATAGGTTTGGTTACTATCCTGGCACTGCGGTTATGGATGCCTAAAACAGAACCGAGGAAAAATGCGGGCAATCCCTGGAAAGACTTTGCCATTTTCAAAGATGGTAACGTCTGGTTTATGGTATTGATATTTTCCGTGGCACCAGGTGCGCTCTTTGCATGGATCAGTTATATAGCTCCCCTGATGACGGAGGTTTCGGGCATTGCCGAAAAGCACCTGCCTTACATTATGATCCTCGCGGGGTTCGGAATGTTTGTCGGGAACCTGATCGGTGGTAAACTCTCTGATGCCTTTTCGCCTTCCGCAACCGTTATTACGGTACTGGGGTTCCAGATACTGTGTATGATCCTGATCTACTATACCGCATCCCACTCCTGGGCCTCGCTCACCATGACATTTCTTACCGGGGTAGCCACTTTTGCCATTGTTCCACCGCTTACCGTATTATTGCTCAATTCGGTAAAGAGCGAAGCGGAAATGCTGGTGGCTTCCCTGGGCCCCGCTTGTTTTAATATTGCAAATGCACTGGGAGCATTCCTGGGTGGTATTCCTATAGATATGGGCTATGGTTATACTTCCCCGGAATGGGTCGGCGTTGCCATGGCTGCGGCGGGTATTGCCATTTCACTGTTGTTTTTAAGGCGCAACAAAAAGCTGAAATACGCAGTGGAAAACAAATAATTCGCAACCCTAAAATATATTATCATGAAATATATAGAACTTTCCCTCTTCAAAGGGCACAGGGTGGGGCCATATACCACCAAAAACAGGATCGTTATGCCACCAATGACCAGGTCAAGGGCGGCAAAAGGCGAAGTGGCCACCGATCTCATGGCTGAATACTACAGCCAAAGGGCATCTGCGGGACTTATCATTTCCGAAGGTACACAGATCAGCAAACAGGGACAGGGTTATGCCTGGACTCCTGGGATATATACACCGGAACAGGTGAAAGGCTGGAGAAAGGTTACCGATGCCGTACATGATGCAGGGGGATTGATCTTCGCCCAGTTGTGGCACGTAGGCCGTATTTCCCATACCTCCCTGCAGCCCGATAACGGAACACCGGTTTCTTCATCTTCCCTGGTTGCGGAAGGTGTTAAGGTCTTTATCGACCCCAAAGGCAAAGGCGCTGAAAACGGGGTAGGTGAAATGGTACAGCATTCCACGCCAAGGGCGCTTACCACTCCGGAAATCCGGGAAATCATACAGGATTATGCAAAAGCTGCAAAAAATGCCATAGAAGCTGGTTTTGACGGCGTGGAACTTCACGGAGCCAACGGGTACCTCATTAACCAGTTCATAGACTCACAGGCCAATAACCGAACAGATATATACGGTGGTTCCCTGGAAAACAGGCTGCGGTTCCTGGACGAAACTGTTCAGGCCGTTACCGCCGCCATAGGAAAAAAGAAGGTAGGAGTACGTCTTGCTCCCCTTACTACCTTACAGGGTGCAGTAGATGACAACCCGGAAGAAACCTATACCGCAGCAGCAAAAATCCTGAATAAAAGGGGGATAGCTTATATACATATAGCGGAAGCGGACTGGGATGATGCTCCTTTAATGCCGGAGTCTTTCAAAAAGGCGTTGCGAAAAGTGTTTGCCGGCACCATGATCTATTCCGGAAAATATACCCGGGAAAAAGCCGAAACCGCACTGGCCGAAGGTTGGGCGGATATGATCGGCTTCGGGCGGCCGTTTATTGCCAATCCGGATCTTCCATACCGTCTGGAGCACAATATACCTCTTACCCCGGGAGATCCTGCCACGTATTTCGGTGGTAGTTCCAAAGGATATACGGACTATCCTTCCGTTACAGAAACCGAAAAACAGGTACAAATCTCCTGATCAAAAATTATGAAAACTTCTTCAAAAAGGAATACTACCACAAGACTCGTCGCTTTCTTCCTGGTTCTTTTCACCACCGTTTTACATGCCCAGGAAACACAAGGAATTGACATGGAGCGACTGGAACAAATCGATTCTTTTGTTTACAGGCATATCGGAGACAAACATATTCCCGGCGCAACAGCGCTTATTATCCGGAATGGTGAAGTAGTGTATAACAAAGCTTTCGGTTATGCCGATGTGGAAAGCGGGAAAAGGATGCAGACCGATAATATTTTTCGTATCGCGTCCCAAAGCAAGGCTATTACCAGTCTGGCCGTAATGTTGCTCTGGGAGGAAGGAAAATTTTTACTTGATGACCCGGTTTCCATGTATATACCGGCTTATGAAAATACGGAGGTCCTGAACACATATAATGAAAAGGACACCACTTACACCACCGTTCCGGCGGAAAGACAAATTACTATCCGGGACCTTTTGAGATATACTTCAGGTATTGCCTATCCGGCTGTTTTCAGTGACAAAAGGATGTGGGCCATTTACAAAAAGACAGGGATTCCCAGCGGCATCGGGTCCGCCGGTTCTACTTTAAAGGAAAAAATGGAACTCCTCGCCAAAGTGCCATTACAGCATCAGCCCGGCGAAGCCTTTACCTATGGTATCAATACCGATCTTCTCGGTTATTTGGTGGAACTATGGAGCGGACAAACGTTTGACAATTTTCTTCGCAAAAGAATTTTCGAACCTTTGGAAATGAAAGACACGTATTTTCATATTCCGAAAGAAAAACAGTCCCGCCTGGTTACGTTATACGAAAGTACACCCGATGGCCTGGAAAAAGTGACCCATCCTATTTATGAAGGTGTAAGTCCCCTGTTCCCCAATCAAAAAAGAACTTATTTTTCAGGAGGTGCCGGGCTCAGTTCCACTACTTCGGACTATGGCAGGTTTCTTTCTCTTTTAATGAACAAAGGGACTTATAAAGGAAAAAGGTTGTTAAGTCCGAAAACAGTGGAACTTATACTTACCAACCAGTTAACCCCGGAAATGCGTATTTCCCCGTATCCTCCGCAACCGGATGATTTTCAGTTCGGATTGGGATTTGCCCTGGAAACCGAAAAGAACAATTACCTGTCTCCATTTTCTATCGGTACTTTTAGCTGGGGAGGCGCTTTTAATACACATTACTGGGCAGACCCGGAGGAAAATCTTATAGGAATACTTTTTACCCAGGAATACCTGTCTCCCTACTGGCGTATAGGTGATGAATTTGAAACACTCACTTACCAGGCAATTTCCCAATAGTTCTGATACTGACATAAAAACTGCCTTCCCCCACCCTTATCAGGGCTTCGGAAGGCAGCTCAGCATGAAGACTCCGGTTTTAAGGGACAAACAGGTCCCTTAATCTTTAATAAAGTGTTTTGTTTTTTCTTCTCCGTTCACATAAAAACGGATGATATATTGTCCGCTCTTCAATGATGAAACATCCACTGCTTCATCCGATCTTACGGTAATAACGGGCAGGACCTTGCGACCGGACATGTTATAAATAGCTACTTCGGTCTTTTCGGAATCAAATTGCAGACGCAGGTCTCCCGAAGAAGGATTGGGATAAAGTATAGTCGCATCTTCCTTTTCTTCGGTCTTTCCTATTTGAACAAGGACGGTCTGCCCTGCAGCATACAGCTGGTTTCTGGGTATGATCTCTTTGGGTTGGGAATCACTGGACCACCGAAGCCTGCAATTGGCCCCGCCGTAATTTTCAAAATATTCCAATCGTATGTCGTATTTCTGTCCGGCTTCCAGGGTAATAGTACCGGAGTATTCCACATCCCAGTCATCTATCCAGGCATCGATAATGAGTTCGCCATCTATCCAGAGCCTTCTGCCGTTATCACTGGTGATGTAAAATGTGTATTCCCCGGAATACCTGGGTTCTACTTTTCCGCTCCATCGTATGGAATAGTCGTCTATATCCACACCTGTTCCCGGGGAACCTTCGCCCCAATCAAAATCGATCTTGGGGTCTGTCCTGGAAAAAGCGAAAGTGTCAAACTCCATACCGTTGTAATAATCTCCCGTGAGTCCGTCGCCATTACCCACCGCCGGAGCGGATACAAGTTCCCACTTTGCAGAAGCCTGACCGGTATCGGTATATTGTACTACGCTGGCTTCCGGTGATGTACTTTCATCTTCAGCGGCAACGACTTTGCCGCTGTGTACGGCAATAAATTTATAATTGGTTCCCTCGCGAACGGCAATAAACTGCTGGTTACGGGCTTCATAGTTGGTTCGCTGTGAAATATTGGTGCTGTCGTCCTGCCCGGATTGTTCCACATCAAGGCATTTGGCACTGTGATATGCCGTAATGGTGTATACTCCGTTACCCAGGTGTTTCAGGTTAAAGGTCTGGTTAGCCTGATTATTTTCGTGCCATAGTTGTACATTCACCCCGTCAGAAACTCCTCCGAGCCCTCCCCGGACATCCATAAACAAACTGCTGTTTACGTTTTTGAGAGAATAGGTACCTTCCAATTCCGTATCCCCGTCGGCCATTACCTTGAGGGAACTCACCTTATTTTTCCAGTTGCCGAAGCATCCCCGGTTGGTATTGATCTCTTTGGACGCTCCTCCGAAATTATCTTCTTCGTACAGTACCACTTTATATCCCCGGCCAATTTTCAGTGCTGCGATCTCCTTTTCCCGGAATCCGCGGAGTTCCAGGTCGGCCAGTTTGTATTCTCCTATGGGGAGTTCTGCATGAAAGCCTTTAAAACCACATTTTTCATAAAATGTCACCGGGCCCTCGGAACTATCAGGACGGCTGTAGAGTTGCCCTTTAGGAACAATTTCCCGCATCTGAGAGTCGCTTTTCCATTCCAGGTGGCAGAAAGCATCGTCGCTGTCTTCAGCGTATTCCAGTAAGATATCGTATTTTTTAGCGGCAGCCAGGGTTATCGTACCGCTTCCGGTCTGTGCTCCACTTGAATCATAGGCATCAATAAGTACCTCTCCGTTTACGGTAAGTTTCACGCCATCGTCCGAATGCACATAAAAAGTATATTCTTCGTCATATAACGCCTGTACTTGTCCGGACCACTTTACGGAAAACTGATCGGTTCCCAGGCGCGTTGCATCGGGAGCACCGTTTCCCCAATCAAAATCGACATTAGCATCGGTCTGACTGTACCTGAATTCATTCCGGTTATATCCGTCATAATAATCCGCTTTGAGCCCGTTTCCGGTACCTGCTTCCAATCCGCCAAGATTTTTACGGATGAGCCATACGAACTCGTCCGGTGCCACTACCCGTACGTTGGGTCCCAGGTTCTCGATACATTTCAGTACATCATCCACTCCCCTGGACCAAACGTGAACGGGGATAAGACTGTAACCGTCCTCGGAATAAATATCGGTAGACGCCTGGTTAAGCTGTTCGGCAAGTGGTCCGGGAGACGACAGGGTTCCCCAAAGGGTATACCTTCCGCCTATGGACGGTTTTCCGTTATACCAGTCTATTTCTCCCTGCCTTCCGGTGTAATTGGCCCCGTAGCTGTAATAGAAGAGGGCGTCTATATTATCCTGTTTGAGATAGGCGGACGGGTCATTATCACTATCATCCGCGTCGATGATATTTACGATCCTCAGGTCTGCCTTTTTCATATAGCGATTCAGCAATTCGCTTTCCGCTTCAAGATCGGCATCCGGATATCTTCCCGGCAGGTGGTATCCTCTTCCGGAAGGCCCGGCGATAAGTACATTCCGGCCTTCGGATGTGGTAAGGCAGTTATCCACATATTTTTCATAGACCACGGGGGCAAGTTCCGCAAGTGCGGGAGAAATCGTCCACCCGAGGTTAACGCGGGCACGATTAGGATTGTTCCAGCTGGTGGGGCTATCGTGTGAACCGAGAAGCCACTGTACGTTATCGCCATCGGAAATGACAAAGCATACCGTGTGAACATCAGGGACGACCTCAAAAGCTTTTACCGGTTCCTTCTGACGGAATGTATCCTTTGTGGGGGGAATATTGGTAAGCGTGGACATATTAGGTCCCCAATCGGAGGGATGTATCACCGCGGAATTCAGAGACAATTGTTCTACCGTCTCATATTCCTGCGGTCCCCAACCGAAATAAGTGGCTCCTTTGTCCATCCGGGTGTATACGCTATTGGCCAGTGTTCCGGAAGGGGAATCGTCCCAGAACTGGAAAGCCCCTGTGAATGCACTGTAATCTCCCAGGTGATATACCCGGTCGTCAGAACTCTGCTGATAGGATGCGATGGTGCGGCTAAAAAGGTCCCCATAATTGGTAAGCGCCCAGGATTCATCCTTGTCCCTTACATCCAGCAGTTTTTCGAGACCTGCATTTATGGCGGTCTGCTCTATATCCGCCGGGATGGCCACGGCATTCATTACACCGGCCAGGGAGATGGCTACATTGGTAGACTTGTCTTTCGGATTACAAAGGATATATCCGTCCAGCCTGTCGGCAAAATGTTCCAGTAGTCCGGGGAAGTCCGTGTAATACGTATCATCTACCGTTATTCCCGTATTCTCCACAAGCCCCCTGTGACCGTAAATATCCCTGAGTATTTCCGGTTTGTCTTTGGCAATCACCCCCATAAGGGTCTGAAGGGCAATGATCTCGGAAGGAGCATAATTCTCAGAAGTAAGGAACAAATGATCCGGAACGGCTGAGAATGGATAAGGACTCCCTTCCACACGGGGCACTGTTTGTGCCGCAGCACATAGCACCGATAAAATCCCGGCCAGAATGCTGTAGGTCAATTTTCTGTTCATGGTGTCATTTTTGTTTGGTTAATTTAGAGTTTGTTTAAACAAGCTCTAACAATTTGAGGGCAAAAAGGATTTATGAGAACCGATAACTGTTTCCCGGCCGGGACTACCTATCGGGTATTATATTATTTCTTCCATTCTTCTTCCAGCAGTTTTATAAAATAGCCTCCTACTACGCTTCTGGCCTGGAACCCGCGGACATCCCCGCTAGATGTAAAATGCCAGTCACTCATAGGCACCCTGTTCTTACTTTCTGTGGCAAAAGCGTACACAGGATCTGCGAGTTTCATAAATTCGGACTTCGAATCGGTCAGAGCTGCCGTCCACAATATCCAGTCCGATTTGGTGTAGTCGGACCTGCTGTCCAGGGGCAGACCGTACTTGTTCTGGTTCTTCAGGTAAAAGGCTATTTCTTTCTGATAGACTTCTTTCGGGAACAAATCAAGGTCCAGCACTTTATCCCAGACGAGATTGTATTTCTGGCTCCAGGTGTTACTGTCGTCGAAAGTAAGCGCATAATGATCTCCCGCATCGGCGAGTTCCTGCCATTTTCCGGTCATTTCTTTGGCCATTTCCGTATATTTTTCAGCTACATCCTTATATCCCAATTGATCGGCAAGATACCCGTAACACCCGAGGGCTACTATCGCTTTTACGGACAGGTTGGCGTTTCTCGCCAGGTGCCCGGCAAAATCGTCGGTACACAACTGGTTCCCGGGATCAAAGCCTTTATCTGCCAGATAATTGGCCCAGGCGGTCAGGGTTTCCCAGTGCTTTTTGGCGTAATCGGCATTCCCTTCCGCTCTTGCTATGGCAGCCGTAAGAATAATCATATTCCCGGACTCTTCCACGGGCATGGGTTCTCCGTATACCACCCCGTTGGCTTTGGGATATGTACCTATATCATGGGCGGGGAAAGGTTCTTTATACCTTCCGCTTTCGGAATAGTAAAAGATCCCGGTAAGCATACCTTCCATAAGTTCAGGATTGTACAGGAGATATAACGGTGCGGACGGGTAAGTTACATCTACAGTATTGATACAACCGTTACTGAAATTCTCTTTGGAAAGGAACAATACCTCACCGTCAGGGCTTTCCACCAGCTTATGAGCAGCAATACTCTGCCGGTAACCGATCTCGCATATCTTAGCGTATTTCTCACCCCCTGCCGCCACGGCTTTCTGACGCAGGTCGCTGTCAAATACATTACATTTTTCCATGACGTCGTGGTATTGGGTGTATGCTCTTTCCAATTCGTTCTGAATGGTATTTTTCCCGTCTTTATTCCACCACGGGCGCAGGTTTTGCCCGAAATACTGAATAGAATAAATATCGTCATAGCCAAGCAAGATCAGGTATTCCTTTTCGGAACGGATTTCTTCTTCAGGGAAAACGGTGTTCAGCATCAGTTGTTTTCCTTCTTTTACTTCCCCGGAAGCCGTATTGCCGGATATGAAGTTTTTCGTAGCTTCCGTAGCAGGGGAAACATACTGTGTTGTTTTTGCGGCACCCGGGGCGGCAACATACATATAGCCCCAGTCAATACGCAGGTTATCTCCTTTTTTTTCCAGAACAGGTTGCTCTGTGGTACCTGCTTTCAGGTATGACAGGTTCTCCGTGGCCGATTTTTCCGTAGTCATCAACTGACCGGGTACATTGGATGCTACTGCGGAAGAAGCTCCGAAATATACCTGCACTTTATGAGCCTTGCCATCTTTAGGCGTAGTTTTTACGGAAATATAGGATACCGGTCGGGCAAAAAGGGTGAGATCGTCCATAAGCAAGGGAGATGTAAACGTAAGGTCTACGTCTACCGGGCCGCATTCCAAAGTATATGTGGTTTGTGTTGCAGAAAGATTCAGATTTTTTTGCCTGGCTGCAATGGCTTTGTCTTTCGGAACTATTTTTTCCACGATACCTGCATCCAACCATTGTCCGCCTGCTGTATTCCGTATGTGAATAGCCAGCACATTTCCTTTTTTCTTTAGTTTTTTTCGGACCTTTTCCGGGATGTCATAGTATTTGAATTCGTTATTCCAGCATTCGCAATCGTATACCGGCTCTCCGTTGATGTATACCTCTACGTTGTCATCATGGCGGAGTTTTAACAATACTTCTCCCGAAGGAACTTCTGCCAGGTCGAATATACGCCTGTACCAGAGATCTTCGCTTTTCCACGAAGTCCCGGCCTGATCGTTATCCCCGAAAGGGGCAGATGATACAGACCAGTCCGAATCGTTATAGCCGGGTCGTTCCCAGCCTTGTCCGGGGTTTTTCTCCGTACTTTTTACTTTATAGGCTTCACTGTCCGAAGCGGGAAGTATATCTTTATAATTTACACCTTCTTTTCCCAGGAAACGGTATGTTTCCCCGTCTACTTTTACGAGTCCCAGCAGGGATTGATCAGTGCCTGTCCAGTGTGTGGTGGGCGTGGAATTTACCTCGTCGGTAAAAGACCAGATACTAAAATAGGGGTCGTGTGTTATAAGGGGATATGCAGGTGCCTGCCTTTGCTGGGCATAACCGGCCATGAAAAACAAGATGGTAAACAGGATCTGAATTAATTTTTTCATCACGGTGATTTTAGATGGAGTTATCTGGTTATTCTAATTATCGGTTGTTGAAAAACTATATATGGAAACGGTATGGTATTCTTCGTCGGGATTTAATATTATCGACGGAAAACCCGGTTGGTTCGGGGCATCGGGGAAATGCTGGGTTTCCAGGGCGAATGCCGTACGAAAGTCGTCTTTGGCTCCGCTTTTGAAAGTATTCTTTCCCTGCATGAAGTTACCGCTGTAAAACTGTATCCCGGGCTCTTCCGTATAGACATTCATGGTAATACCCGTTTTGTCCCCTATGATCGTAGCGGCATGATTCATCCCTTTTGCTTTAGTATCGTTCAATACAAAATTGTGGTCATAACCGTCCCCGTTCTTTAATTGCTCATTTTCTTCTCCGA
Organism: Sinomicrobium halophytocola; assembly: GCF_052983395.1. NCBI lineage: Bacteria > Pseudomonadati > Bacteroidota > Flavobacteriia > Flavobacteriales > Flavobacteriaceae > Sinomicrobium > Sinomicrobium halophytocola. Next base: position 39,673 of record NZ_JBRKIT010000023.1, on the reverse strand, counting down.
TACGCTCTCCAATAGTGTGAAATTCTGAAAAGTCGAAAGGGGTCCCGTTTACGTTCTTTAGCTCTCCTGTAGGGATAAGGCCTTCATCTACGGGGGTAAATGCATCCGCATAAAATTTTACCCGGTGTTCCAGAATAGTGCCATTCCCCTCTCCATTGAGATTAAAAAAAGCATGATTCGTAAGATTAACAGGAGTGGACTTATCGGTTGCCGCTTCATATTCCATTTTCAGACTATTATCTGCCGTAACGGAGTAAGTAACTTTCACGTCAAGATTCCCGGGGAAGCCTTCTTCCATATCGGGAGAAGTGTAATGCAGTACCAGGGTCTTGTCATCCGGTTGTTCTGCTTTCCAGACTACATCCTGGAACCCCTTGTTACCGCCGTGTAACGAATTTTCTCCGTTATTTACGGGAATAGTGTACTCTTTACCTTCCAGTGTGAATTTTCCTTTGGCGATACGGTTCCCTACCCGGCCTATTGTTGCGCCAAAATAGGGTTCCGTGGAATTGATAAAATCACCCACATCGTCAAAGCCTGTCACTACATCGGTCATTTTCCCGTTTTTATCCGGTACCCACAACCCCACCAAACGTCCCCCATAATTGGTAAAGGCGGCTTTTATCTTATTGTTCTTTATCCAGTACAGACCTACCTGCTTACCATCCAGGACCGTATCGAAGGCTTTTTCCTGTAATTCAGCGCGATCCGTATTTTCTGTTTTTTTCTCGGCGGTTTCTTTTTTGTTGGTTTGCTTGCAGGCTGTTAAAGTTATAGCAAGGGCTAAGATGATATATAGATTGATTTTCTTCATGATTTTTTATGCTGGTTGTATGGTTTTTTCTTTGGTTGGGAGACAATATTGGGTTTTGTCTCCTTCGGATCTTCCTTTTTTTCCTTTTTTGTCTGGCAACCTGCACAGATCAATAACAAACAGGAGAAATACGGATAATTTTCGGTACATGAAGATTAACTTACTTTTTGTTATTCAGTTTTTTTATCAGGTCCGCTTCATCCTGCCGATATGGGGTGCCATCCTTTCGGAATACATCGTGAAACCATTCGACGGGTTCTTCTCCGCTTTCTATCGGGGTATTCCAGGCATAAATGGTATTCGTTTTGCCGTTGACCAGCCCCCAGTTTATCGCACCTATGTTTTCCTCTTTCAGCATGGGCATAATATTGGCAAACCTGCTGTTCCTGGTGCGGGCCATATACTCGGTACAGATCATCGGGCGTCCGTGGCTTTTCAGCAATTCCAGGACCCTCCGGTGATCTTCGGGATCGCCGTAATTGTGATAGGTAATAATGTCGGAATGCAATGCCTGAAAAGCACCGAGGTCCGTTAGACCCCACGACCATAAACCTGCCGATACAGGTTGGGAAGGATTAACTTCACGTGCCCATTTAAACACATTTTTGAGTAACGGCAACGATTCGTTTCCTTTCCCCTCATTTCCCGGTTCGTTGTAGAGGTCCCACAACAGGATACGTTTATCATCCTTAAAGGTATTAATAATATCCTTGACGTATTTTTCCAGTTCCGGAAAATTCTTTTCTTCTCCGGAAGCGGGATCACCGGGATCCTGTACCCAACCGGAGTTATGAGTACCTGTTTTTGGTTCGGGCTGTTTGCCGATCTTCGGGGTTTTGTCCCACACATCATCAAAAATGACAAACATAGTCTTTATACCGTGTTTATCGGAAATATCCAGGTACCGGTTTACCCGCTTTTTAAAACCTTCGGGATCGGCCTTATAGGCCAGGCTATGCAGATAGACCCGCATAACATTCATCCCTATGCTTTCGGCATATCCCAGTTCACGGTCTATGACTTCGGGACTGAAAGTATCTTCCTGCCACATTTCGAGCTGGTTTATAGCGTTGCTCGGGACAAAATTTGCTCCGTTGATCCAGGCGTGTTGTTTATACCACGCTTCGGCCTTCTCTATGGACCATCGTTCTCCCTTTTGCTGTGCCACAGCACTGCATATCATACTTAGGAATAGTAATAGTGTTAACGGATATATTTTCTTCATGCTTAAAATATTTATTATAAAATTGATCTTGCTATTTTACATACGGAGTGCTGTTTCATTCAGAAATTGTTTAAATTTTAAGGTATTCATCAGAATTCCAACTTTTCCACCGGTGAAAAGATAAGGCTTTCTACTCCACTGATCTTTACCCCGATACGTGCAAATACATAATTCCTGGTATTGTCATCGGGAATTTCTGCCGAAACTTCAATGTCATTAAGGTCTCCCATATCGGCATTGGCGTTTGTATAATTTTCCAGATCATTATCCGAAACAAAAGCCGTATTATTGAGATAGAGTGTTACGCGCTCCACTTCCCTGGCCTCCTCTCCGGTTATAATCTGTCTTATGCTACACCTGGCATTAACCGTATTGCCGGAAAGGGAAAACTCCGTATTTTCTACCATAAAATAAGGCTTTACATCCACATCGAGCGTTTTTTCTCCATTCAGGGTAAAAAAGATAGTATCCCGCTGTTCTTCATTTATGATTTCCGTCTGAAAAGGGCCTGCATTATTAACAAAAACCAGTTTATATTCCCCGTGGAATGTCTTTATACTGAAGGAACCATCCTGGTTTAACGGGACATCAATTGGTGCCGGGTCCCCATATCCCGGCTGCCATAACTGAAAATTCACCTCGCCGTGCCTTACCTGTACCGGTTCTCCTTCATAGACCACCCGCCCGCTGAAAAAGGTATCCGGTTCGTCAAAATTATCGACACCGCAGGAAGTGAATATCCCGCATACACAGAGACATATCCAATAATATTTAAATTTTAGTGTTTTCATCTTTGCCGTTTTAGTGGTTAGGGTTTTTTACAATCTTAGGGTTGTTGTTCAACACATCCTGGGCGATCTCGGAATAGTAATTTCCAAACCGGAAGCGATCGGAAGCGGTTACACGGCTTGGTCTGACAATCTTGTAGATATACTTTTCATGATCTGCATTTCCGGGATTGTACACTTTATAAGGCCATATTCCATAGGGTTGTGTCTGCCGTTTGGTAGCGCTTCCTATATTTTGTGTGATCCCAGATTCCGTAATCTCCGAACCGTCCATTACCAGATGAGCGATCCTCCAGCGCTTGAGATCAAAGAAATACAATCCTTCAAATGCCAGTTCCACATAACGTTCGTGAGCAATTCTGTCAAAAGTCACATCGCCAGGGGCAAGCGGTACGGTAATACCAGCTCTTTCCCGGACCCTGTTCATATAATCTGCGGCCACATCGGTTTGTCCGAGTTCAAAAGCAGCTTCGGCAGCATTTAACAGCACTTCTCCGAAGCGGTAACGGATAAACCACACATCGCTCATTACCCCACGTTGCCCCGAACCATCCTTGGGGTCCTGGTATTTCCGGATATAGAAACCGGATTGGGCCACATGTTCCAGGCCATCAATAGGCCCGTCAAAACCTACGACCTGCATGGGAGTACCGTCCACGTCCTTGCTTTGTCCACGGGAATCCCCACTGATTACGGAACCGTCGGGCATTTGTATTCCGGCAAAAATATCCACTTCCCTGCCCTTAAAGGATGAACCGGGGACTATTACGGTACCTTGCAGGCGCGCATCCCGGTTTTCGAAGATATCCCCTATATTATCGTAGGCGATATATGCTCCGGAGGCATCTTTATTGGGCAACGGTGCTAATTCTCCTTCCAGGGTTTCAAAAGATTGTACGAAATTCAATGAAGGATTTATACGTCCTCCCTCTTCTTCCTCGGCACCAAACCTGGGTTGATTAGATATTGTAAACCCGTGTCTCTTACCGGTCTGTAACTGGTAATCTTCTACAAAAATAGCTTCCGGGTTGCTGGCCTTGTCATAGAAAATACTGGCAAAATTATCTGCCAGATCGGGTTTCTTCTGATACAATGCATAAGCTCCCGCTTCTCCGTCAATTATTCTCTGTGCCGCCTGTAATGCGGCAGTATAATAACCATTCGCCCGGTCTGCCGGAATACCCACTTCTCCACCCGAAAGCGATACCTGAGGAGTTGTAGTCCCGTATTTGGCTATGGAACCGGCATACAATGCCGCCCTGCATTGCATGGCAAGGGCTGCCCCTTTGCTAGCCCTTGATTTGGAATTTACGTCATTGGGAAGCAATTCCATGATCTCTTCCGCCTCGGCAATAACAAAATCATATATGGCAGCTTCCGTTTCCCTGGGATGTTGCAGATATGTAGGATCTCCGCTATAGTCATATTCCATCGGTTCCAGTATAAGCGGAACACCCCCCATGCGTTTCACCATGGTAAAGTAATATGAAGCCCTTAAAAACCTGGCTTCTGCAATAAAACGGGTTTTATCTTCTTCTTCCAGACCTTCCGAATCCGTAACCCCCTGTATAAAAATATTGATATCGCGGATATAACCGTAATCCCATGTACGCCAGTCGCCATATCCCCAGCTATTGTTCTGAAATGCCCCGTAGCTGCCATTGTCTGACCAGAAAGCCAGATTAAAGCTGGAAAGAGACTGCCAGGACTCTACAGTTCCGAAGTCATAATACCTGTTATAGAGATCGGCTACAATGGAAAGGGTAAGTTCCGGACTGTTATAGGCTTTATCCGTAGGGATGATCTGCGTGGGTTCGCGGTTCAGGAAATCGTCGTCATTACAACTGCCCAACCATAAGGTTAATATTATCAGGGTATATATATATCTTTTCATCTTGTTGCTTTTTGTGTTATAATGAAATATTTACACCTAAGTTTACAAACTTATTCGGAGGGTATTGCAACCCGTTGGTATCCGCTATTTCCGGATCCACCCCGAATTTGGACAGGTTATCTATGGAAAACAGGTTATACCCGTTTATATAGAACCTCATTTTCTGAACACCGAATTTGTCCAGGAGAGCTTTAGGGAGCGTATACCCGAGTTCAAGCGTTCTCGCTCTTATGTAGGTTACATTATGCAGCCAGAATGTGGAATTCCTGTAGCTGCTGTGCCCACCGTGATTATAGCGAAGCGGCGGGTATTTCCCGGATATCCATTCGCTCTCCGTGTCGAAAGGATCGGCACGGTGCCAGCGATCAAGTTGTATACTGTTTAATGCCCCTTCGTTCTGAAAGGGTACCCTGATTTCGTGTTCCTGGTTCCAGGAATACCCGGAAGCCCCTGAGAAATCTGCGGTAAGGTCAAAGCCTTTGTACCCCATCCGAAGGCTGAACCCGAAATTGACATTAGGATTAAACGAGGTGTATCCGATAGGTCTCTCGTCATTACCATTAATATATCCGTCACCGTTAAAATCCTTATACATAATATCGCCCGGCAACAAAGTGGAATTTCCCTGTCCGTCTATATTTACCGGGTAGTTGTCGATTTCTTCCTGGTTTTGAAACTGTCCTATGGCGGTAAGCCCCCAGAAAATATTTTCGTATCTGCCTTCCGGACGATTGCGGTACTCCTGAAGGGAATTGGCGTAACGCGGTTTATAGCTATCGAGGAACTTGCTCCTTGAAACCGAAGCATTCCCGCTTACCGTAAATGTGAGTTCTCCGAAATTACCGGAATAGGCAAGCGCTCCTTCTATACCGTAACGGGCATCGCTGTTTACGTTTTCATCCGGGAGTTCGTAACCTACTTCACTGGGGATCAGAATATCGTATTTTCGTCCCCTAAGGCCGGTACGTTTTCTGTAGAAATATTCGAAAGACCCGCTTAACTTACTATCAAAAAGGTAGAAATCCGCTCCAATATTGGTGATCTTACTTTTAAACCAGCTAAAATTCGTAATAGGTATTCCACGGTTGCGCGATCCTACAACCACATTTCCATCGAGGATAACCTGGGACACATTATAATTGTAACCGCTCAGGTAATCATAAGCCCCGAGTCCTGTCACATCCCGGTTATCATCCCCGAGGACTCCATAGGAAGCCCGGAGTTTCAGATCATTTAAAACCGTGTTTTCCCCTAGCAGGTTTTGCATAAACTGTTCATCTGTGATACGCCATCCCCCGGATATTGAGGGAAAGAAACCGGTCCGTTTTCCAGGAGCAAACATCCAGGAAGCATCGCGTCTTCCTGACAGTTCCAGGTAATACCGGTTTTTATAATTATAGCTTATTCTACCGACATAACCTATTCTTGCTTCTTCATTATCACTGTCATTAAACGTATCCATGTCCTTAAAATAGATCAGGGGGAGATCATTGTTGTCCGGTACAGCATGAACCCACTGACGTATATACCTGTCTTCCTTACGTTCTATCACAAAAAAGGATTCTATATTATGATCTCCAAAAGAATTTTTATAATGCAATTGTCCCTGATACAGTTGTCGGATTATTTTTTCATTTTCGCGTTCCCTGAATGGATTGGTACTTCCTCCAGTTACTTCATAAGTATCGGTATCCGGATGATATGTATAAGCGTCATAAGTATATTCATGACCATCACGAACCTGATCGGCATAGTAATAAGAATACATGCCCTTCAGCGTTAGTCCATCAATAAAAGGAATGTCGTATTCTCCCGTAAAATTGGTCTGAACCACCCTCCAGGTATCCAGTGCGTATCCTCCTATTTCCTTGTTGTGCAATGCCCAGTTGGTCTCATTATGCCCTATATCATTGAGATAATCGGGGTTATCATTGGCATAAGGACGCTCAAATGGCCGGTTCCGTAGGATAGCAAAACGCGGTAACCAGTAATCATCTTCGTAGGGAATACCAGGATTGTCCCGAACTTCTATCCGACCATTGATCTGTACCCCTACCCTCAAACGATCGGAAATATTCGCATCTACATTACTCTGGATATTGGTCCGTTCAAAAATAAATTCATCACCCAAAACGGCCTCCTGTTTTAGACGGGTTGCCGAAAGGTAATAATTGATCTTTTCCGACCCCCCGGAAGCATTGATATTGATACTGGTAAGCGGAGCATTTTTCTTGATAATAAAATCTTTCCAGTTAAACGACTGGTAGCCATACTCCGTACCTACCCGGTATTTTTCCAGCTCTTCCGGGGTAATGTTCGTCTGCCCGAACTGGTTGACATCAGCTTCAGCTTTCATCAGCATCCATTGGTAAGAATCGTTTACCGGTTCGGGGAACCTCGACCAGTTCTGCCAACCGGTATACGCATTAATATTTACGGTGTTCCTGGAACCTTTCTTTCCTCTTTTGGTGGTGACAACCACTACCCCGTTTGCTGCCCGGACTCCGTAAATGGCCGCAGAAGCATCTTTCAGGACGGTAAGACTTTCAATGTCATTCGGAGCAAGGTTATTAAATTGTCCTTCATCCTGGGGGACACCGTCTATTATAAATAACGGGGTGCCCATATTACGGATCTGTACGGCGGCACTTGCCCCCGGCCGGCCATCGGCCATCCGAAAGGTGACTCCCGGAATCTTTCCGGCAAGACCGGAACTTACGGTAGCGCCTCCGTGTACATTCTCCATATCTTCACTGGTTATAGTAGCTATCGAGCCCGTGAGCGATTTTTTATCTTGGGCGGAATACCCTGTAATAACCACTTCGTCCAGTTGCTGGGCATCCTCTTGCATAGTTACGTCGATCCGCGTTTTACCGGACACTGCTACTTCCTGTGAAATAAACCCAACATACGAAAAGGTAATGATATCATCTTCGGTAACGCTGAGTTCGTAATTACCATCAAAATCTGTTGAGGTTCCTTTGGGCTTGCCCTTTACCAATATATTCACTCCCGGCAATGGTGTTCCTTTATCGTCAATCACAGTCCCTTCCACTGTTTTTTCCTGTGGTTTTTCTTCTGTTTTTTTTACCGGAGGTGGTATCCTTATTTTTTTTACGGCTATGGTATTACTTTTTTGTAAAAAAGATACATGAGCTTCCCTGGAGACCATTTTCAGAATTCGGGCAACACTCTGATTCCGTGCGTTCAGGGTTATTTTTTTATGGGTATCATAGATAATTCCTTCTTCATAGAAGAAAACAAAGTCAGTCTTGCTTTCTATAGTCTTCAGGATCTGTTCTACTGACACATCCTCCACCACCACATTGATATAGACATCCCGAATATTCTGCGAGGTGGCTTTAGATGCAAAAGCTAATCCGGAAAATGTCCAGATGCTCAGTATAACTGTGTGTAAAGTCATGGTAATACAAGCCTTGGCAAGATTATTTTTCATAATTTTGTGAAGATTAAGTGAAACTTCGGTTTCGTTTGGTTTCCGGCCTTCTATCAATTGCGCTAACAGTGGTAAGGAGGCCGCTTTTTTTGGTTTATATGTGCATTGCTATCCGGTTGGTTTATTCATGTATCGGTGTTTTTATCTCGTACAATTTTTTCCGTTTATAATGATAGAATCTTTTGTTATTTCATAAGAAACTCCCAGGGAATATTTGAAACTGTGCAACACACTGGCCAATCCCTGATTTTTATGATCTCCGGTTATTACACATTTTTTAAGCCCTGGATTTTTAAGTATTACTTTTATGCCATACCAGCGTTCGAGCATTTTTGCCGCCTGGTCCAAAGGTGTCCTGTTAAAGGATAAAATGCCATCTTTCCACATGGCTATACTTGCTATATCCACTTCCCTCGTGATAAAATCCTGGTCATCTCCACGATAAACAGCCTGTTGACTGGGATTGAGCAGTACATGCTGCTTTTCTTTGTTCTCTTTACCGGTTTTTCCTTTACTCACCTCAACCAGCCCGGAGGCTACGGAAACTTCTACTTCTTCTTCGTTTTCATAAGCCTTTACATTAAAAGATGTACCCAAAACCCGGGTGGTAAGCTCTCCTGTTTTCACAAGAAAAGGATGTTTTTTATCTTTCACCACTTCAAAAAAGGCTTCCCCGCGTAGCATCACTTCCCTGGCATTGCCGGAAAAGCGATCGGGAAAAACCAGTTCAGTATTCGAATTAAGTCTCACTACCGTACCGTCAGGCAAGGTAATTGTTGCTTTTTCTCCGGACGATATGTGCTGGGTAACCATGACCGGAGGTGGTAAAGGTTCTTCCTGGTTTTGATAATACCAGATCCCGGAGACGGAAAGCAATAAAACCAGTATTGCCGCAACCTGATAATATCTATATCCCGTTTTCCCGCTTCCGGGCCGATGAATCCTTCTTCTCTTATCCGCTTTTTCCAGCATTTGTTCGAAGTGGGTATCCGATACGATTTCTCTTTCAGGATGATCCTGGTTTTTTTTTAATTCTTCCCAATGTTCATCCATCCATTTTTGCATCCTGCTTTCAGAACCGGATTCCTTTATCCAGTCCATCAACAGATGGTACTCTTCCTCACTTATGGTATTTTCCCGGAATTTTTTAAATAGTATTTCGATTTCCTTCTCCCTGTTCATATTCCTGTTATGGTTTACGGTGGGTACAGTTAACGGTGTCCTGTACTTTTCGCCGTGCTCGCATATACATCACACGTAGCTTCGTGTAAAGTCCCAACTTTAAAATATTTTTTTAACCTTTTTCTGTCACTGTCTTCCGGACAGGTTTTACTCTCGTATATTATAGGTCGGAAATTCTGTTATTCTCAGGGTTGTACATCCGTAGGGTATAAGTACAATATCTTTTATATCCTCTGAATTTTTCCCATTGTGCCAAAAGCCGGGCATAACCGGCACACCGTTTACGTCTTTCCATTCTTCTGCTTTAACTCCTTTAAGGTGCAGTTCCAAGGGTGCGTTTTCCAGGTTCCAGGGATAGTTTTCTTTCCAATTCTTCTCCACAACCTGTATATTTTCTTCGGGATTGTTTATAACAGACTCCAATAAGCCGTAATTCCAGTCTGCCGCAGGATAAAATTCCCGGAACTCCCCGTAACCGTCTTTTCGGTCCTTTCTTTTCTCATGATGCGGTATTTTAAGAGAATACACCAAAGGGCCCCGTTCTACGGCGGTGGAAAACTCATACCACCTGGAAGTTCGTATTTTCATAGGTAATTGCAGTACCACTTCATCTCCGGATTCCCATTTTCTGTCTATCACAGCTATGTGTTCCTTAATATCGGTGTTCACTTTCTCCCCGTTTATCATAATAACGGGATTGTCCGTCCATCCGGGTATGCGCAGATGGAACGGAAAGGAGGCCGACTCAGATAATGTCAGCTTAAAACGGACCGTATCCCGGAAAGGATAATCCGTGGCTTCATGGATTTCCAGGTCCACCTCATCGGCAACTTTGAGTTCTGCCCGGCTGGGGGCGTATTGCAAGGCAGCTACACCACCGTCCTTTGTTCCGTAAAAAAGGTTTTGAACAAACTTGGGCCAGGACTGGTGCATATTGGTTGTACAGCAGGTATAACCCGTTACCGTACCGTATACGAAATCGGTAAAATGGTGGTTATGGGTTTCGAAAGCAGCATCTATACGATCGCTTATCTCTACCTGGTTGGCCGCCTGGAAATACTGCTTGGCCATATAATCGTCCGATGCCTGAGTCGGCAGGGCATTATAGGTGATCTTTTCCAGCAGATCGGCAAATTCCATATCCCCGGTGATCTGTACCATGCTTTCCAGCGAAAACATCATTTCGGAAACGGAACAGAACTCAATACCGCGAACAGGATTGTTTCCGTGTAAGGGCTCGTCTCCCCCGTACATTCCCTGGGGCTGACCGTGAAATTGTTTTATATCCCGGAATGCTTTTTTAACGGCACGAAGATATTTATCGTCGGTTTCTTTCTGATAACGTACTACGGGCTCCTTGATCCCTTGTGCCAGGTTTACGGTATGTATACCTCCTGGTTTGGAAAGGGTGATTTTGCTTATTTCCAGGGAATCAAAAGGGTAACCTTTTGTGCTCCCGAAAGACCACGGATGTCCCGGATCGGCATCTTTGACTTGGTTGAGAAATACTGTTGTCCAGGGAAATGTCTGTTCGTGTATGAGGTCTCCGAGTTCCAGGAGGAATTCGTCGCCGGTTATGTTATACAGCCAATAGACCACCTGCAGATTGTCCCCTCCCCTGCGGTTGCCCCAGAACGAAAGGTAATCCAGAGGTCTTTCCGGAAGTTCTTTTAACTGGTATTTAAAATACCTGGTAAGGGCGGTAATCACCCTCTCGTCTCCGGTAGCTTCGTAATGCTGTTTCAATATTTTAAGCATAATCATTTTGGGCCACCAGTCTCTGCGTGCCCCCCGTTGCAACCCGGGTTCGTGTTCCGGTTCTTTCTCAAAAGGTACCGGGCCGAGATAACCGTCGTCAGTCTGGTTGTTCAGTGTCCACTCGATCCAGGGTTTTGCTTTTTCCTTGAGTGTGTCGTTATCGAGTATATATGCAAGGGGGAGCAGGCCGTCAATCCAGTAGGGACCTCTTTCCCATCCGTCGCCATCGCCCCCGAGCCAGCCGTTCCTTTCACCCACAACTTCCGAATAGATGGAATCCATTTTCCCCGTCATCCCGTTTGCCATCCGGTTCAGTTGTTCTTCGAGCCATCCTTCCGCGCGTATAGCTCCCAGGGGCAATTCCAGGTATGGTTTTGGTTGTAAGGGTTTCCTGTTCTGTAAATAGTTGGCAGAAGCTATCTCGTTTTTCTCCTTCACTTCCGGAGTTCTTTCTTCTTCTTTACACGACAACAATAACAGAACAATGCCGAAACAGGTAATAATATTTTTCATGTCTTTTTTACTATTTTTCAATGGTCGCGACCTTTCCCTAAGTATTGAGGGGAGGAACCTCCATCAGACTGACAGGAAGATTCGACGATTAAAACAATCATGCATGTTTGTGCTTTAAAGATTATTTTAATCATGTCCGTTTCATTATTTGTAATGGTTGATTTGATTTTGAAGGAAAGTTTCCCGGCTGGCGAAAGCTTCTTCCCTGCAAACAACACACATAAGTGGTTGTAAAGTCCCAACACTTTTTCGTTTTTTTTATCCGACAGAAAATATTCTTACCGGAAATAAAAAATAAATCCTTGAAAATCAGAAGAAATAATAAGCAGACAGGAGAAAGAAAAATTTAATAGTATTTTCGAGATGGGGTTGTAATTGCACTTTTATCGTTTCGAATATCTTCCAGAGATGGTTTTTTACGGTTTTCTGGGAAATTCCCATGATATCGGCAATTTCCGCATTGGTTTTCCCTTCTTCTCTCGACATGATATATATGGAACGTTTTTTTTGTGGAAGATGGTTTACAATGTCATCAAGAATATCACGGTACTCCGAAAATATCACTTCCGACTCCGTGTTTTCCTGTAGTTCGGAAATATTTCTCCAGAGCTCATTCCGGATAACCTCCCGTTGTGAAGCATTGCGTAAATAATTCAGGGTAAGATTTTTTGCCATAGTATAAAGCAGGGAACTGAAAGACCCTTTAAGCTTTATTTCTTCTCTCCTTTCCCATATTTTAATAAATACTTCCTGGACAATCTCTTCGGCAATATAGTCGGATTTGGTATAGGAAAAAACAAAACCGTGCAGCCTTTTTTCCATAAGTTCAAATATGGTTTGAAAAGCTGCACGGTTACCTTGGCTAAAACCTTTTAGCAATGTGTCGTCTATTATATGAATTTTGGGGTTTTTCACCGAAACGGAGCTATACTTTTATCCATCGGCATAAACTTAGTGACAATTAGTGTTTTAACAAAATTTTATCTGTTTTTTTCGCAAATTTGATTTTAAAACCTTTTAAAATTCACAAAAACACTACTTAATCATCTACTATTCTCCTGTAAGTATTTCCAGTTTTCCTCCCTCCCCGAACAATTGATGCGGTACAAAAAAGGAATTGCTCTTTTTTCCGTCGATGCGTATTTCCTCCAGTTTCCTTCCCTCCGATATTTTTTGCAGAAAAACAGGTTTATGTCCCTTGAAATTTAAGTCCACGCTATCAAAAACAGGTACAGTTACCAGGTATTCCGGATCTGCAGGAGACAGCGGGTAAAGTCCCATAGCGGCAAATACGTACCAGGACGACATTTCCCCGGCATCGTCCATCCCTACCAGGGCCAGTCCGTCTTCCCCGACTCCGTAATAATTTTCCAGGATATCGTCGATTACCTGTTGTGATTTATATGGCTTATCCGCGAAGTAATAAGCAAACGGGGCTTCGTGATCGGGCTGGTTCCCGTGACAGTATTGCCCCATAAATCCGGAGACATTTCTCGCTATGTGATCGGGATTCCAGGGAACTTCGAAGAGTGAATCCAGCTTGTTTTCAAATTCTTTCTGCCCTCCGTACAGCTCCACAAGCCCTGGCATATCATGCGGCGCATAGAAAGACACCTGCCACGCATTGGCTTCGCGGTACATATATTCGTAATAGGGATACTGCGGGTTAAACGGTTTGATCCACTGCCCGTTTTCCAGTCTTCCACGCATAAAATTTACGGACGGATCGAAGACATTGGTATAGTTTTTCGATCTTTTTATCAGGTCTTTATAATGCACGGAGTCATTCATCACTTTTGCCAGCTGCGCAAGGGCGTAGTCATCATAAGCATATTCCAAGGTTTTGGAAACCCCGGCTTTTCCTTTGCTCTCCACATTCGGATCGTCGATCTGCGGATCGGAGATATATCCTTTTTCTATGTATTCTGTTATGAAAGGCCTTGTACCTCCTTCTTTATAGGCATTGTTCAGCAATAATTCATAAGCCTTTTTCACATCGAAATCCTCTATTCCGCGCAGATAGGAACCGGTGATAAATGCCGCGGCATGATCTCCGTGAAAAAAGGTAGGTATAAATCCTCTTATTTCTCCCCTGTCCGTAAGGGATTTTATAACATCTTCGGTAACATCGGGAGAAACCAGCGCCAGTAATACGAGTTTGTTTCGATACGTGTCCCACAATGAAGGAATGGTGTAGTAACCGAAGTCTTCTTTTCTTTTGTTACCGGCTTCATCCGTAAACTCCCCGTTATTATCACTACGGAGTGCGGGCCACAAAAAAGCGCGGTAAAAAGACGTATAAAAAAGTTCTTTCTGCCTGTCGGTCCCTCCGGCAACACTAATCGATGACAATAGTTTTTCCCATGTTTCCACACCTTCTTTACAGATATCATCGAGGGATTTATTTCCTATCTCTTTTTTGAGATTTTCCGCTGCGTTGTCCGTACTCACAAAAGACAGCCCGATTTTCAATACCACAGGTTGGTTTCCGTCTTTGAGTTGTACCAGGGTATAACCACCACTTTTACCTTCATTCTTTTTTTCGAGATTTTCTATTTCGTCACTTACTATGGCAGAAAAATAGATCTTCTCCTTTCCCATTTGCTGAAACCCTTCCAGCCTATTTTTTCCGATGAGTTGTATTTCCCAGTCCGAAACCTGGTTATTGGCCCTGCCCAGGTCGAGTACCACCTTACGGTCCGTAGTATCCTTATAGGTATATTCGTGAATCCCGCAGCGAAGGGTCGAGCTCAACCGGACTTTTACATTGTAGTCTTTCAGCAGGACTTCGTAATAGGCCGGGGAAGCATCTTCTTCTTTATGATCGAATGAAGAACTGAAGGGATGCCGGGCATTGCCCGAAACAGGGAGTACGGGGATATTACAGAGGTTCCAGTGTCCCTTATTGGTATGGGTAAATCCCAGTATTTCACTATCTTCATATTCATATCCCGCCCCGCTGCCGTATTCGGTAACAGGGCTTAATTGCACCATGGCATTGGGAAGGGAGGAGCCGGGATATACCAGCCCCGCCCAAACCCGCCAGTTTTTCGGAGGGGTATAGCCTATCATCTCCGGGTCGGTAAGCGGCGCCGTGCCTATGAACGGATTAACGTATGATGTAAGCGCGACATCTTCTGCTGTTTTATTTATGGGACCCTTTTTTTCCTTATCTCCTTCTTGGCAGTTAAAACACAAAAGGGACAGGATAAGCAAGGTAATTCCATTCTTCAAAAAAAATTTCATAGTAACGGTTTTGATCGGTTTATGCGTTTTTAACGCAATAATTCCGGTTGTTTTTTATAAGTATCCCAAAGGAGTTCGCCAAACAATGTATTGGTCCAGGCAAACCAGGACCTGGTAAAATTCTTCGGATCGTCCTTATGGAAGGATTCGTGCATAAAGCCGGTATCTCCGTGAGTGGACTTCAGCATTTTTATACATTTCTTTATTTCCTGGGGGTCGGTACTGGTCAGTCCCTTCATGATAATGGACATGGGCCATACCATATCCATACCCACGTGTGGCCCGCCTATGCCTTCGGCTGCTTTTCCCTCAAAGAAGAAAGGATTGTCCAGCGACCATACAAATTTTCGCGTATTCTGGTAAACAGGGTCTTTAAGATCAACGGCATCCAGGTAAGGCAGCGCCAGAAGGCTTGGTACGTTGGCATCGTCCATTAACAGGTGATTTCCGTAACCATCTACCTCAAAAGCATAAATATCCCCGTATTCCGGATGTTTTACCACAGCGTATGTTTTCAGCGCTTCGTCTACTTCGGCGGCCAGTGCTTTCAGGTCTGCTGCCAGTGCGGCATCACCTGCCAGTGTTTCCACCATTTCCGCAGCCTGTTTTAAGCTAACCACGGCAAAAAAGTTGGAAGGCACCAGGAAAGAGAATACCGTAGCATCGTCGCTAGGACGGAAAGCAGAACATATTAGTCCCACAGGTTTTACCGGGTATCCGAAACCTTTCAGTGACCTGGTATCGGTAGCATTAGCCGTTTCCCTCTGGAAAGAATACGGGCCGGGGCCGTCTTTTTGCTGCTGATCTCTGAAAACTTTAAGTATGGCTTCTATTGCTTTTTTCCAGTTTGCATCAAACGGGGCCGTGTCTCCGGTGGTTTTCCAGTAATTATATCCCAGTCTTATGGGATAGCAAAGGGAATCTATTTCATACTTACGTTCGTGAACTCCCGGTTTCATATCGGTAAAATCGCTTGTCCACTCTCCTTTTTTCTGCGGATCATCATAAAAGGCATTGGCATACGGATCTTTGAGAATGTACTGTGTTTGCCTGTTTATAACGCCAGCTATAAGATTTTTCAGTTTGTCATCTTTATCTGCAAATGCCATATATGGCCATACCTGGGCCGAACTGTCGCGCAGCCACATGGCATCGATGTCTCCTGTAATTACATAGGTATCGGGTTTTCCGTTTTTTTCGGTATAGGTAACCGTGGTGTCGAGGGTATTCGGGAAACAGTTGTTGAACAGCCAGGCCAGCTCCTCATCCTTTACATTTTTCTGAAACTCTTTTATAGCTTTTTCAATGGCTTTGCTTTCAAAGTGTCTCTTGCCTTTTGGGGTCCTTACTTCCGGAAATTGCTGTTTGTGCAATGTCCCCGCTGCCAGGTGAAAAGGATCTACCAGTGCCAGGCTTCCTACCAGAGCCGTGTTTTGGATAAATTTTCTTCTTTGCATTTTTCGTTTATAGTATTTATAGATGAATTAGAATTTGATTGTCTTCTCCCTTCACAAGTGTCTAAAATCATACCTCAGAGATAAACACTATAGTCATTATCTCTGTTGTTATAACTGTTTCCCGGTACCTTTCCTATTCCAACATCCCCTCTTCATGTAGCTTTGCGGCCGCTTCCATAAGCATTACCCCGCTGAGTTGCGTAGAAAGGTCCGTGCGGTCTCCCGGCATTTCTCTCCAGTTGGGCCCTGCAAGCATAGCCGGACGTTTTATTCCCTTTTGGTAAAACGTTTTAGCATTGAATTTCATGAAGTCCAGAAAAGACTTCCTCTCGCTATCGCTTAAGTCCGGCTGCTGAATAAGCAATGTAAAATAACGGACCAGTATGCCTTTAAAAAGTCCGCCGTCTCCCTGTCCTTCATCTCTCAACAACCCTTCGGTTGTAAGTTTGGAACTCGTCATCATGGACTTTGCGGTCTTTACTGCTTCCTGGAGATACATCTGTTCCCCGGTCTCTTCGTACAGTTTAAGTCCGGCACCTATGTATGTTCCTATATTATAGGTGAAAATCCAGTCTTTATTGATCACTACCTGGCCATCCACTTCATTTATATTATCCCATACCAGACCCGATGTGGGGTCTACCAGCATATTTCTCTGCCATTGGTAAATGTCTTTTGCCCATTGCAGATCTTCCTCGTTCCCGTCCACTTCAAAAAGCCTCATGGCCAGTATGGCAGCCGGTGCATTGGATGTGGCATTTTTTCCGAGCGGCTCATTGGATTTCCAGGTAATTCCGCCTCCGTAAAGATCGCTCCAGCTTTTCTTGATCTCTTCCCAAACGAATTCGGCAACTTCTTTGAATTCCACGTCGCCCGTAGCGTTATATGCTCTCACACAGGCATTGCCCAACCATTGCATATCATCGTTGAAATCGTTGGTATACGTACCGCCGTGCTTCGTTTTTATTCCCTGTACCAGGGCTTTCATACGGGGAACATAATTTTCGTCCCCCGTCCTCAGGTAACCGTCTACCAGGACATCCAGCATATGGGAATTCCACCAGTAATGAAACGTGGTATTGCCCTGGTCGTCCTGTACAAAGGTCCCTTCGGTCCCCAGGTAGGTATTATAGGTTGCTGATTGTAACGAATCGGCTGTTTCTTCCCAGGTCAAAGCTGCTTCTTCTCCACGATCTGACGGATCCCGGAGCGGAATGGCCTCATCATCGCATGCCATGACAAAGGCCAGGGCTGCCATGACAAAGATACTATTTTGAAGTGATTTGTGCTTTCTCATCATGTTTCTGTTTTTTTAGTCTGTTACGGTAACCTCATGGGTATAGTCAGTTACTTCGGCATTAAAAACTACCTCTACATTTACCGTGTGCATATCTACTGCTCCGGCGAACTTAAAGCAATTGTTCCATCGATCGTCCGTAACGGACACCATATACCAGTACGATACGGGGGTATTACTATCGGGTGGTGAATTGTCATTATTTACACTGCCATACCATTCCTCAAGAGTATTGCCGTTCTGCATAAGGGTCATACGGAATTTATATCGCTCATCCCTTCCCCAGTCTTCCTGCTTAAATTCTATCATTTCATCCACCGCCAGCCAGCTTCCGTTTCCTGCGTACGGTAATTCGAATAAAAATTCCCCGAGAGGTGCAAACCATAATTCCATTTTATCTACGCGGGCAATTTCTACCGAATTATCGTTAAGGTCCAGCCTTATCCTGTATATGCCTTCTTCCCCTTCAAATGTTGCCGTACCATCCTCCTGAAGTTGGTCGCCCTCAATGAAATAGGTTCGCGGCGTCCCGGTCTTTGCATCGGTAAACTGATAAGATCCGGACTTAAGGGCCGCATATATCTCATATGTCGCCGTTCCCGTTTTTTTCAGGCCGGTAGCGACAGCAAGGTCCTCTCCTCCTTCGGTAGCAGTTCCGGTAAGGAAAAGCTGCTCTGGTATGTATATTTCTTCCGGACGCTCGAGTTCTATGGTCCTGAATATATCGGACTTAACGATATCCAGTCCCCTGGAGGAATGGACCGTCCATTTGAGTTTTCCGCTGGCTTCCGCTTCTATCCCGGCCATAGCGGCTATTCCGGTGAGGTTTTCATAGGATAAGGTCAATGTATTCCGAAAGCCTTTTCCTTCGGAAGTTGTGACATAAACGGGGTTCGAGAAATCTCCTTCTGCAGTATCGAAAAGTACATCATAAAGAACCACCCCGTTGTCTTCTGATTTGGCTGCTTCCCATTCGAAAAAGACGGAACCTTTTCCTTCCAGTCTTACCAAAAGATCATCTTCGGGAGCATACAGGGCATTTACAGCGGACACTTTTACGTCCGGAAGTTTATCGTCGTCGCTACAGCCTGTAACGCTAAATACTATGAGCGCCAGGAAAGCCAGTTTGGTGAATATTGTTTTCATCTGGTTATTTTTATCGTTTTTTATTGGTCGGATGAAACCCCTGCCGGCAGGCAGGTTTGATGTTATTTTAAACATGCCGGTCTCATTAAAGTATATTTTTGATATTCGGTTGGTATTCTCCCTATGTTACCAGTTGGGGTTTTGCGAAAGGTTCCCGTTTATAAGCCGTTCATCTCTCGGTACGGGCCAGAGGTAATGTTTACCGGGGTCGAAATACCTTTGGTTGGCACGGATATAGCCGTTATCAGGTGAAGCCGGATCGAACTGTGCTCCATGCGCCCATCCGTTGAGGACATCTTCGGCGATACGCCACCTGCGGATATCGAAAATGCGCAGTCCTTCCATGCCGAGTTCTACCTGGCGTTCGTTCCGGATCACCTGTCTCAGGGCATTCTGTCCGAGCGCACTGTTAAATTCCAATGCGGCACTTTCCTCAAACCCGGCACGCGCCCGTAGCGCTCCTATGGTTTCGTTCCAGGTATCCTGATCCATTTGTCCGAGTTCGTTTTTGGCTTCGGCATACATCAGCAGCACATCCGCATAGCGTATCAGCATGAGATTAAGGCCTGACCTCAACGACGAAAGGTGGGTCGGATCGAAGTATTTCCGGGTATAATACCCTGTGGGACTTGCCGATGAGCCAGATACGTATTCGTCCGAATTATCTCCTTCCGACGAACCGGGCTCAATATAAATAGTGTGACTTCCGCCACCCGGTTCTTTCCACTCATAACCGTGGTATACCACCGTATAGGTAAGTCTCGGGTCCCTGTTGTCATACGGGTTTTCTTCATCATAGCCGGAACCGCTTTCCTCTATAGCCTTACCGTTCAGCATCCGGTAGCTGTCCACCAGCTCCTGTGTAGGCGCAAGGGCATTCAGCCTGGCGCCGGCGGAAAGGGGTGCCATGTCAAAGAATTCCCCCCAGGTACGGAATTCGGGGACATACTGCAAACTGAGCATATCTTCGCTACTATATTGGTTTTCGGGCAGGAATAGTCCTTCATACGAGGAAAACAGGCCATAACTACCATATTCGTCACCATTTATGATGGTCTCGCAGACAGTTACCACTTCTTCCCAGCGTCCTTCGTATAGCAACACTCTTGCCTTTAATGCCATAGCCGCACCACGGGTGATCCTTCCCCTGTCCGTTTCGGGATATTCGGTATTGGATGGTAATACACCGGCTGCGGCATCCAGTTCGTCCAGAATAAACGCGAGTACTTCGGAACGGGGTGTTCTGCTGATGGTCTGGGCTTCTTCGAGCGTAAGATCTTTGGAAACCAAGGGTATATCCCCGAACCAGGTCATTAATTGAAAGTGCTGAAATGCCCTGATAAACCGGGCTTCGGCCTTATACCTGTTCCGCAGGTTTTCGTCCATGTCTTCTACCCGGTCTACATTTTCCAGGAGAAGGTTACAACTTTTTATGCCCGCATAACGATCGTTCCACTCGCTTTTTATCCTTCCCAGGGAAGGGTCGTAGGTCCCGGCCGCCAGGGAAGCGGCACCTTCATTATCTCCCCTGCCGTTAAAGGCATTGTCGGAAAGTGCTTCGTTATAGAAAAACCGGCTGCTGGTATAAAGCTGTGAATAGGCCGTATTGAGCATACTTTCGGCCCTTGCGGCGCTTGTCCAGTAATTTTTATCCGTAAACTCATCTTCGGGAGTCAGTTCAAGATCTTCACAGCTTACCATGAACAACAGTAACACTGCAAGATATTTTATTCTATGTCGGATTATTTTTTTCATCGGTCTGATTTTTAAAAACTGATATCTATACCAAGTCCGTAATACACCAGCGTAGGATAGGCCCTTCCGCTGTTAGCCCCGGAGTTTTCGAGCCTGTTGTTGAATTCGGAGAGTTCCGGGTCTACGAATTTCACCTTGGATAACGTAAAGAGGTTTTGTCCGGAAAAGTACAGGCGGTAACTCTTCATCCCCAGCTTTTCCGCAATTTCCGCAGGCAGGGTATACCCTATCTGAAGGTTTTTCAGGCGAAGGTATGCCCCGTCATACAGGTACATATCGGACCCGCGACGGAAGTTGTTGGTATTGGAGGGGGAACCGTTATTGGCCAGCCTGGGATACCTGGCATCGGTGTTCTGCGGCGTCCAGTAATCCAGTTGATGGGTATACATGGTCATGCCGTAATTGTAGTGAAAAGGTTCTACCAGTTCGCCTCGTATCATCATAGTTCTTTTTCCGACGCCCTGGAGGAAAATGCTCAGATCAAGGTTTTTGAAACCGAGATTATAGGTAAATCCGTAAGTATACCTCGGGAAAGGATTGCCGAAGACAAATTTGTCATCATCATCGATAACCCCGTCCTCATTCACATCTACATAACGGTTATCTCCGGGAACAACGGTAAGCCCTTCCGGAACTGCTGCTCCGGATATTTCTTCGTAATTCTGAAAATATCCGTCCCTTTTAAGTCCCACATACGAGTTAAAAGGCAGCCCTTCCCGCAACAATATCTGTAATTCCTCTACCTGGGTCAGTATCTCTTTTCCCTGAAAATCGAGTACCTTATTTTTGGAATCCCCGATATTGAAAGTAACGCTGTGACGGAAAAACTCCCCGTAGTGCCGGTAGGTGGCACTTATTTCCCAACCGCGGTTTCCTACTTTCCCGGCATTGAAATCGGGAAGGTCGGTACCGTACACACCGGGTACTGCGGGAGCTACCAGTATGTCTGAAGTTACCTTGTCGAAATAATCAAAAGAAAGGCTGAGAGCTCCTTCCAGAAAATCCATATCCACCCCTGCATTGAAAGTTGCAGCCCTTTCCCATTGAATATCAGGGTTCGCGAAGTTAAACCCTGCCCCTCCCACGGCATCATTATTAAAACCATAGGCATTGGAAAATGTGAAATAGGTAGTCTGGTACTGGTAATTCCCTACATTCTGATTGCCGAGAATACCATAAGAAGCCCTCAATTTGATATTCCCGAACTTATCCCGGTATCCCTGCATAAAATCTTCTTTGGTTATCTGGTATCCCAGTGTCATGGACGGGAAGAAGCCCCAGCGTTTTTCCTTCCGGAATTTGGAGGATCCGTCATAACGGAAACTGAATTCGGCAAAATATTTATAGTCATAATTATACGACGCGCGCCCGAAAAGGGAGTTCAGGCTGTTTTTTGCAGATTGGTCGTTAGAGTTGTACGAATCGGTATCGACAATTACGGTTTCGCCTATAGGCGTCCCCAGATCGGGATCGGTATAACGTTTGAGGATACGGGATTTTCTGTCGGAATGATTTTCGTTGGAGGCGCCTAACAAAACGTTTACGTCGTGCAGATCTGCAAAAACCTTAGTGTACTCAGCAATAAACTGCGTATTGAGATCGAGGCTTTTATAGCTTTCGTCGTTGGTTTCTCTGGTGGCTCCGTAAATCCCCGAGGGCACGAAATCTACCTCTTTTGTCCGGCTGAACAGGTTATTGGAATATAACCGCCCTCCGAACACACCCCGGAGTTTGAAATTATCGGTGATTCGTAATTCGGCGCTGATATTCCCGAAAACGTCATCGTTATCGTATTTCCGGAAGCCGCCCTGTTCCAGTATTCCGAGCGGGTTGAATTCCCGCAGGACATCATTGGTCAGGTAATTTCCTTCTTCATCTTTCTGCCTGTAGTAAAGAGGTACCCGGAAAGCATCTACCATAAGCGTACCGGTGCTGGAAGAATGATC
Organism: Sinomicrobium halophytocola; assembly: GCF_052983395.1. Taxonomy (NCBI): domain Bacteria; kingdom Pseudomonadati; phylum Bacteroidota; class Flavobacteriia; order Flavobacteriales; family Flavobacteriaceae; genus Sinomicrobium; species Sinomicrobium halophytocola. The sequence continues at coordinate 17,195 of NZ_JBRKIT010000023.1, read as the reverse complement.
CGTGATCTTCTGTTTGGTATATGCCAGCGTGGAAGTAAGTTTAAATTTTCCGTAATCGTTGGTCAGGTTGATCCGGTAGTTATATCTTTCCATTCCCTTGGAGGGCCCGGCAAAATTGCTCCTTTGATCCATATATCCCAGGGATACGAGATATGTGGAATTTTCATTTCCACCGGATACGGATACATTGTGATTTTGCTGTAGCGCGGGCTTTATAATTTCGTCGGCAAACCACTCTTCATCACCGTTTTCCCGGAATTGCCGTATCTGTTCGGCCGTAAAGACCGCCGAAGTCTCATTGGAGTTCAGCGCCGCTTCGTTCCGCAACATGGCATTTTCATAACCGTGTACGGGCTGTGTAAAATAATGAGGGGAATTGTAACCTACCAATCCGTTATAGGTTACGGTCAGGGGAGATTCCTTACTCCCTTTTTTAGTGGTTATAAGCACCACCCCGTTACTTGCCCTGGAACCGTAAATAGCTGCACTACCGGCATCCTTCAACACGGAAATACTTTCGATATCCGCAGGGTTCAGGGCATTGATATCACCACCAACTATTCCATCTATGACTACGAGAGGACTATTATCTCCGAGCGTACTTACCCCACGTATATTGAGATTGAGCCCTGCTCCGGGTTCGGAATTTGTCTGTTGTATTACCAGGGCAGGGGATTTCCCCTGTAAGGCCTGCGTGGTATTGACCGACGAACGGCCCTGGAAGGCTTCATCTGCCACCTGGTCTACCGCACCGACTACCTGCGATCTGCGTTGTGTTCCGTATCCTATGACCACTACTTCGTCAAGCATTGCTGCGTCCTCCTGTAAGGTAACCGCTATGGAAGTCCTGCCGTTCACAGGGATCTCAAGCGACTTGAATCCCACATAAGAAATAACGAGTACGGCGTTTTCATCTTTTACCGTAATGGAAAAATTGCCGTCAAAGTCCGACTGCGTTCCGTTATCCGTCCCTTTTTCCAGTATACTGGCTCCTAAAAGGGGGATGCCCTCCGCATCTTCGACAGTTCCGTTTACCTGTACGGGGTCCTGTTCCGTACCCCCGGAATCCTTCCCTTCCGCAAGCGATGATTTTTTTACGGGGACAGGTTTGAGTATAATATGGGTCCCTCTTATTCTGTAACCGATGAGTATATCGGAAAATAAACGGTCCAATACCATCTCTATAGCACCTTTTTCCACTTTAAAGGTGACCTTCCTTTCCAGGTCTACATGCCTGGTCTTGTAAATAAAACGATAGTCCGTGGTAGATTCTATATGATCTATAACATGGCGTACTGTCATGTGTTCCGCGTCCAGGGTTATCCTGTTCTTCTGCGAATAGCCGTTGTTGGCATGTAATCCGCACAGGACAACCAAAAAAAACAGTACCGTAAGCCTCATCTTTAAGTCAAATTTAAACAAAGGGAATATTCTCCTCCGTCCATTCGGATGATTTTTCATACATTTAAACGTTTGGTTGTGGTTACTCTATTTTTTTAGTTTGATCACACATTCCAGGACCGGGAAATGAGCCACCATTTTCCGGTTTCCTATTTTATTGAAGTGCTGTAGTATTGATTCTTACTTCATGCGAAATGGATTTATACGGGTTAAACAATAGATGGATCGATATTCTTCTCAACGGATAAAGACCTTATTGTCCTTTATCTCAAAATTGATCTTATGTACATCGCTGAAAAAACTCAGCACGCTATCTATGGGAACTTCATTGAAAGCGGCATTAAACAGTTCTTTCCCCAACGACGCATTGGTGTTCTCTATTTCAACATTGTAATGACGCTCCAGTTTTTTCAGGATATCGTCAAAGGGCATACTGCGGAAAACAAGTTCACCGTTCATCCACGCCGTGTAAATACCGGTGCTTACTTCCGTTACGCTTATGGTTTTACCTGTATGATGCAGTGTCCCTTTATTTCCCGGGGCCAGTATGGTAGCCGAAGACGAATCGCTTTCCTGTAATGACATGGCCACGGCACCTTCTAACAGAACTACATCGGTAACTTCATCTTCAGGGTAGACAGACACATTAAATTTCGTACCCAGGACTTTTACATCCAGCGCTTCCGCATTGACAATAAAAGGGTGTTCCTTATCCTCGCTCACTTCAAAAAAAGCTTCTCCTTTCAGGGATACTTTCCTCTGGTCCTGTTTCGAAAAGCGAACCGGGTATTTTAGTTCCGTACCGGCGTTAAGATGCACTATGGTACCATCGGAAAGTTCTACCCTAAAGCGTTTCCCGTAGGGTATTTTTAATGTATTGTACTCTTCTTCTTTTCCCGGCCCGTCCGAAACATAGCTCAGCAAATCCTGTTGCTGCATAGCCACCACGTTACCCTTTGTACCTGTCAATTGTCCGTTTTTTGAGGGATCTATGGTCCGGGTCTGTCCGTTACCCAGGTCTATGGTGATGAGCTCATTTTTAGGGACCAGCCCTTCTCTGTTCCCCCCGGAAAGAAAATACTGTTTGAATAAAAAACCGAGGCCCAGCAATACAACCGCCAAAGCCGCATACTTTAGTATTCCGGGAAACAGTTTTCTGACGGGCCCTGGTTTATGTCCTATTTCCTTCATAACCCGGGTTAAAGCCATGTTTACATCATTTTTCTGAACGGCCAGGTTCAAATCGTGATCATCGCGTATGTATTCTTCCAGGACCTTCCGGTTGTCGGGATTTTTTAACAGCTTGTAAAGCTGTTCTTTTTCCTCTTCGGTAATTGTCCCTGTAAGTAGTTTTGTGACAAGGTTTTTCAATGCAATAATTTTTTTTCTTATATCCCTAATGCTTTAAATAATTAAAAAACCCTTAAAAGAATTAATTTTTTTTTAATATTTACAGCGTATAATTATCAACATGACAGAAAATTAATACAAGTACCCATGAATGAATCAGAAGCGGTCAGCGCGTTAAAAAAGGACGACAAAGCGGCTTTCGGATATTTGTTCCGGTGCTATTACGATCGTTTGGTGGCATACATGACTACTTATACTCATGACAAAATTCAGTCTGAAGACATTGTACAGCAGGCTTTTATTAATTTATGGGAAGACCGGATGAAGCTGGACCCGGAACGATCTCCGAAAAACTACCTCTACACCATAGCCCGAAACCGGTACATAGACAGTGTTAAGAAAGAGAAGAAATACAGTAAGTTACTCGATGAATTATGGGAAAAGGCCTTGCGGGAACGAATTACCGAAGACAGCGAACAACTGGAAAGAAGGGCAGAATGTATAAAAAAGGCCATGGAGTCTCTCCCTCCCAAATGCCGGGAGATCGTCCGGCTCAACAAAATGGAAGGAATAAAATACAAGGATATCGCTGCACAAATGGATATTTCCGTAAAGACTGTAGAGTCACAAATGCGAATTGCATTTCAGAAAATCCGGGAAGCTTTTAAGGACGATCACCTGGTCATTTTTATAATGACCAGGGTTTTTCGCAAAAAGCGGAGGTCTACCTCAAAAAAGGTGTAATTCTTTCCGTCCATATCCCATAACCTTCATCAGTCATATGTATACCATCGGTTATAAAAAGTTCGGGGCGGGGTTTGCCGTCTTCATTTAGCATGGAAGGCCAGACATCGATAAAATAGAATTTTTCTTTCCTGTTGCAATACTTTTCCGCCCAGCGGTTAAAAGCCCGGTATCTCTTTTTCCTGTCTACTCTTTCTCTGTCCAATGAAGGCTTTACGGAGATAATATACACTTCTGTTCCCGGGGTACGTCTGCGAACAGCCCGAAACAATTTCTTAAAATCCCTTTTTACCTGTCCTACTCTTTTGCCCCACGCTATATCATTGTCTCCTTCGTAAAGGAACAATCTTTTTACAGCATGCCGGAAAACGAGTTCATCCGCATAATAAAGCACATCGCTCATCTGCGATCCTCCGAAACCCCGGTTCAGAAACCTGTAACCGGGAAAATAAGCATCCATATCCGTCCACATCCGCACCGAAGAACTGCCTACGACCAAGGCGTCATAATCATTTATGTTCAGCGTATCGTCCTGCCGGCCGAAAGCTTCGATGTCTGCCTTAAAACGCCTGGCATCCTGGCCGAAGGAAAGCATAGCGGCACATAAAAAAACACACAGTAAAACATGTTTCATCTGTTCATTTTTATTTAACTCACTTATCGTTCATTGTTTAATGGTGTTCGTTGATGTGCTTCGCAATTGTTTTTAATCGGTCAGATGAATTCGCCATTAAACATTTCGTCCCGATAGTCCCGATCCCGATAGTTATCGGAATTATCGGGATCGGGAGGTATCAACTCAAATAGTTATGGTTCATTTCATAACGGCATATTTCCTTGTCTTTTCCATATTCCGCTACAAAGCAGGAATAGCATATCCGTTGTGGTAGGAAGCGGTAATAAGCTTATCGGCTTCCCTGTCGTTAAAATTCTTTTTGGCTTCATCCCAGTAGATCTTTTTACCGGTTCTATAAGCTATATTTCCCATTTGAGAGAATATGGCTATATGTGCTCCTGCCTCAACAGGGCAATTCAGCAGGGATTTATCTCTTTTCCGGACGGCTTCGATAAAATTAGCCGCGTGCAAATCCAGGCCGTCATCGACTTTTTTCTGAAACGGCACGGCCTCCATGCGATCTTTTTCCGGGATTACTTCCCAACCATCGCGATTGACCACCAGTGTTCCTTTGTTACCGATAAAGGCCACCCCGTGGTTACGGCCGTAAGGACCACCGTCTATACCATTGGCATGTTCCCATTGTACGTTAAAATCGTCGAATTCGAATACGGTGGTAAGGGTGTCCGGAGTTTCGGCAGCATCGTCTGGATAGGCAAATTTCCCGCCGGAGGCCATAATGGATTTCGGTTTGGTGGCTTTCATTCCGAGCAGGGCATAATCCAGCATATGTACGCCCCAATCGGTCATAAGCCCTCCTGCGTAATCCCAGAACCAGCGGAATTCAAAATGAAAACGGTTAGGGTTAAAAGGTCTTTTCTCTGCCGGGCCCAGCCAGCTGTTATAATCTACTCCGTCCGGTACGGGACCATCGGGTTTTACGGGAATACTTTTCATCCAGCCCTGGTATGCCCAGGCTTTTACCAGGCGTATTTCCCCGAGTTTCCCCGAATGAACAAAGTCGACCGCATCCCGAAAGTGTTTCTGGCTGCGCTGCCACTGTCCTACCTGTACAATACCATCATACTTCCGGGCGGCTTTTACCATAGCTTCACATTCGGTTATGGAGTTACCGAGCGGCTTCTCTACATAAACATCCTTACCTGCGGCACAGGCATCTATCATTTGCAGGCAATGCCAGTGATCCGGCGTACCGATAACTACGGCATCCACATCTTTGGACGCCAGCAGATCTTTATAATTGCCATACCCTTTAACTTTTATTCCCCGGTCGGCCAGTTCTTTTATCCGGTTGTCCAAAACACTTTTGTCTACGTCACACAGTGCAGTACACTCGGCATCCGGATGCTTCAGAATGGCATTGAGGTCGGCCCAACCCATTCCTTTGATGCCTATGGCCCCTATTCTTATTTTTTTCTTCGGTTTGTCCGTAATCATAGAAAATGCGGAAGGCATTGTAGTGCCTATTCCTACCGCTGCCGTAAACGCGGCGGATGTCCGGATAAAATTTCGTCTGGTGTTTTTCATTAAGATCGGTTTATTGCTGAACGAAAGGATACTTTTCATAAAGTATCTCGTCCGTTTTTTCATTTTTAAAAAATCTGAAAGGAAAACTAATTATAAAATGTAATAAACACAAATGTAAATTACATAATTAACAAATCTCAGTACATGACAACATTCAATTCCGCAGGATTTTCCTCTCCCGAAAGTCCCGATACATATCGGGATCGGGATTTTGACCCCAGCCCTAAAGGGAGATCCCGATGAATATCGGGGCAGTCAAAATGACTAGGGTAAAACTGATTTTCCGACAAATAGTGCCAAAATCTAATTTTGTCATATACTAGATTAACAAATATAAAAAACAATATAGTATTACTGACAATATGATTGTGATGTAACATTTATCAATTTTTTATTGATAATTTTTCTACAAATACGTAACCGGTTACTTTTTTTATACTTTTGCGTAACTGGTTACGTATTTTACATTTTATGGATGATTTTTTAATTGAAATAGAATATGCCGGGCTGCATAGCCGCATTAAACGATTAAGTGATGCCCTCTTATACAGCACGAGAGATTTTTACAAATCGGAAGGACTGGACATCGAGCCGAACTGGAACCTGGTTTTCCTGCTACTGCAAAAGCACGGGACAATGACCATAACCAAACTATCGGAAAAGTTACAATTCTCGCATCCGGCGGTTGTAAAGATCATTAACAAAATGAAGAAAAAAGGGTATATAGACACCCAAACGGATGAAGAGGATTCGCGGAAACAACTGCTCAGCCTCTCTCAAAAAGCCCTGGACAAACTTCCGGTTTTCGAAGCGTATTGGGAAGCGGGGATACAAACCACAAAGGACCTCCTGGAAGACAGCCCGGATTTTGTGGAACAGTTGAAGAACATCGAGGAAAAATTAAATAGGAAAAACTATAAAGAAAGGACTATAAGAAACCTTACGAATGACTGAGATAATAGGATATATAGCTATTGGCACCGGTTTTTTTGCCATAACTAAAAAGGAAATGCGGACTTTCCGCGTGTGGCACCTCTTATCCAACCTGGTTTATATTGCCTACGGGGTACTACTGGAAGCTATTCCCATTGTGATTGCAGGTATCGTTTTTTCCGTAATACATATTTTTCACCTTCGAAAATTGTACTGGCCAAACGGACAGATCCACAAGAATATAAGGTAACGGGGAAATCGCAGATCGACGGTCATAAAAAAGGCCCCGCATCATTACATATGCCGGGCCCTCTGTAAAAAACATTCTAAAAATCAGCTATTCTTTTAACAGGCGGATATGGTAAATTCCTGCTGTCCGTGAATTTTTATGCGCTGCAAATTTTACGGTTATATAGGTGTCTCCCCCTGCTTTGAGGATTTCTCCGGGGATACGGTAATCTTCGTCATAAAGAGTATTTCCTTTTGTCCCGTCAGGTTTTACAGAAGCAAGCAGGTGATCGTTCACCAAGATATCGAACTCCCGGTCCTTATCTCCGCCGGAATATGTAATCCGGAGCACTTTTCCCTGCTTTTTCGCATTGTTCAGTTCGTAACTGAACCAGGCTTTTGAATCTCTCCAGAAACTTCCGTGGTTCATTCCGGTATTGGTTTCTTTACCCTGAAAATGATGCTCCGTTTCGGGTTGTTGCTCTCCCGTAGCCACTTGATCGACAGTCCTTGCTTCAAGTTCCAGGTGTTTTTTCTCCTTCGCTCTTATGGCATCCAGTTTTCCATCCAACTCGTCTTTCTCTATCAAGGGCCAGTAAATCATGTATCTCGCATTGTGTACCTTATAAAAAGGGACTAGTTTCAGGTCTTTATATTCCTCCGGATAGATTAAACCGGACGTGGTAAAGGTCATCGGGTTTCCGGTTTCCGGACTTACTTTTGCCGCAGGGTCCTCATTTCCTTCGGCTACTAACCATGGCGCTTCATCTATAGGATAGAGTTTACCGTTGGCTACATGCCCCATTCTGCTGTCATCGGCAAACAGGCCATCCAGGTCGGTAGTATCTGTTACCGCTGCCAGTACTATAGGTCCGTGTACAAATGAAGCCCAGCGTGAGGTACCTGTCTTTTCGGCTTCCAGGTATTCCGTAGTGGTATGCATAGGCAGGCTTACGGAAATTTTATCACCATTCTTCCAGTTCCGGTCTATAGCTACATAACCGGAAGCATCGGGTTGTATTTTTTGTTCTTTTCCATTGACTTTTACCGAAAATGCACCCTCCTCTACCCAACCCGGATGCCGTACATATAACTTAAACCGGGTGGGTTTCTTCAATTGTAAGGAGATCTGTGATCCTTCTTCGTCCGGGAACTTTGTCTGCTGGACCAGTTTGAGTTCTTTTTCCTTCCAGTCCAGTGACGAAGGGATAAAAAGATTAACATAAATATCCGGACCGTTGTGTGCATATATCAACTCCCCGTATTTTCCGTGATTTTCCAATCCGGAGCCCACACAGCACCAGAATCCCTCCTGGGGCTGGGAGTACACCCGGTAATGCCTGGGTCGCATCGGGGTAAAATAGACAAAACCGCCTTCGGGATTTTGGGACGAAAGAATATGATTGAACAATGCCCTTTCAAAATAATCGATATACTTTCCTTCCGGATGGGACAGAAAAAGCATTTTGGTAAGCCGTAGCATATTATATGTATTGCAGGTCTCCGGTCCCTGATTGGATGCTATCATTTCCGAAAAATCCCCCACGGGATGAAAATGTTCGCGTACGCTGTTCCCTCCGATGGACACACTCCGGTCTTTCACGACCGTATTCCAGAAAAAATCGGAAGCCTCTGCCCAGTCAGAGTTATTATTGAGTTCTGCGATACGTTCAAAGCCTATGACTTTAGGAATTTGCGTGTTGGCGTGAAGTCCGGTTAATTCATCTTTTTGATGTAACAGGGGTTCCAGTATTTCCCGGTGTGAAAATTTTTCTGCGAGTACGAGATATTTTTTATTCCCGGTAATTTCAGATACGTCCGCCAGGACTTCATTCATCCCCCCGTGTTCGCTTACCAGGAGTTCCTGTATCTGTTCATCGGAAAGGCCGGAAGTAATATCCACAAGCCAATCGGAAAGTTTTACCAGTATTTCTTTTGCTTTGGGATTACCGGCAATTTCCCAGGCATCGCGTAAACCCGCAAACAATTTGTGGATATTGTACAATGGCACCCATTTACTGTTGAGCGAGAAACTTGCTGCTTCTATTTTTCCACCGGCAATCTCTTTCCACATTTTATTTCCGCCAGGAATGCCCCCAACATAACCGTTAGCATTGGCATCCTGGCACTCTTCCAGTTCATCGAGCATATATGCCAGCCTGTTTTTCAGTTCTTCATTTCCGGTAGATGCGTACATCAAAGCCAAAGCAGAAAGATAATGCCCTCCTATATGGCCGTCCAGACCTGTATTTTCCCAGTTGCCATACCGTTCTGCCCTGGGTTCCAGCCCGGCATCTATACGAAAGGGTGCCAGCAACCTGTCTGCATCCAGTTCCAGGATATACTGCAAATCGGTTTGCTGTGCCCTGTAAAACGGGCCCGGAGCGAGTTTTACTTCGGAAAGTGCAAAACTCCGGAGGGATTGTCCCCGAACCCCGGTAAGACATAATATGCTCAGCGCCAACAGGCCATACTTTAGTTTCATTAGTTTGGTTTTATAAATAATGTAACAATGAACTCGTTTAAACTTTTTCAATCTCTATTTTTGATTAAAGGTAATATATCCTTCATAACTTGATTCGTATCACACTCAGGGAGTGTGCCGGGGCCGGGTAAGTGAAATTTTCACTGATCCGGAGGGACCTGGTTTCCGGGATCACAGTTTCCGGAGCTTCAAGGGTATTTTCGGCCACAGGATTCCCTGTGAGAAGAATACACTCCGCTTTTGCCTTTGAAATATCCAGTCCGGAAAGACGGATATCCGCCCCGAGTTCTTTTTCTTCCCCGTTTACTATTTTTATGATAATATCCCCCGTTTCGGAATCCTTTACTCCCGATACCGCAAATGCGTTCTTGTCTTTGCTCTTACCGGACGGGGATACCAGCCCGGGATCATAAATGTCTCCCCGGTTTAGGGAAAACAATTGCTGAACGTAATAATTTACTGTCCGCAATACTTTATCTCCTGTAAAATAAATCAGGTTCGGGTTCCACTGCGTATGCCCCACACGTCCGAAAAGGGGTGCATAAGAGCTGAACCGGACAACATCCCCATTGCGTTCGAGGTGTGTCATATACGCGGCTTCGGCCAGTGCTGAACGCAGGGTGTTCTTCCGATCGGTATCATGAGCGGCAAACTCTCCCAGGTAGACTTTTGCCGGAACAGTACGATCGTACTTATCATAGCGTTCAAGATTACTCCAGAACCATTCGGGCTTTTCGTAATAGTGTTCATCTACCAGGGTGACATTTTCCCTTCTGGCGAATTCCCATCCTTTCTCATAGTCCTCTCCGGAGGGACCGGGTCCGGAAGTCCCTACCACAATAATTTCCGGATGTTTTTCCCTGATGGCATCGTGTATCATTTTAAATCGCTCTTCAAATTCGGGGGTTATCTTATCTTCATTACCTATACCTATATACTCCAGGTTAAAAGGTTGCGGATGCCCCGCCTCAGCACGTTTAGCGCCCCAGGTAGAAGTTACCGGGCCATTGGCATATTCTATAAGATCCAGGACTTCCTGAATATAATCTTTCATGTCCTCCAGGGGCATCGCTTTCTGTCCTATACTTCCTATACGCCAGGTTCCCCCGGAATTCTGACAACTCACTGCCGCAGCCAATACCGGTAGCGGTTTCGCTCCTATATCTTCGCAGAACTGAAAGTATTCGAAATATCCCAATCCCGCTGTCTGGTGATATCTCCATATATTCTTTTGAGGAACCCGTTCTTCCACAGGGCCGATAGTATTTTTCCAGCGATACATATTCTCCAGTCCGTCCCCGTGCACCAGGCAACCTCCCGGAAAGCGCACAAACCCCGGTTTCATGTCCGCTATTACCCGGGCGAGATCGGCCCGAAGCCCGTTAGTATGCCCCTTGAATGTATTTTCCGGGAAAAGTGATATCATATCCAGGGCTATTTTTCCCTTTCCTTTGGCTACAACTGCCAAATAAGCGCTGTCCGTACTTTGTGTGACGGCAATCCTGGCTTCATATTTTTTCCAATCCGTACTTTCGGCTGTCCATGTGGTATGTCCGTATACTTTTCCTTCCTTGTCCCTTAATTCCACTCTTAAGGGAACCGGACTTTCGGAAAACAAGCGGGACCACACGGAAAAATTATAGTTTTCTCCTTTTTTCAGTACGATGCCGTCAAAACCTGAATTAGCCAGACCGAGTCCTCCTTTTCCCTGTCCTTCATCTTCAATATTCAATACGGTATAATGCGGATTATTTTTGTTCAAAGGTTCCGAAGTCTCTACCGTTAAGGTCCCATAGGCAAAATCTTCGGTGAGATATTTCCATGCCGTGAGAGAGTGCCATCCTTTTCTATCGGAAGGACTATACTCGAACGAACGGTTCTGAACCAGTTCGGCATATAATCCGCCATCGGCCGCATAGTTAATATCTTCAAAAAATATCCCGAACAGGTCCGGACTGATAGATTTTTCCTCACTACCGCTTTTTATAGCTATATCCTGCCCGTAGGCGGTCTTTGCCACAATGCAGCTCAGGGTAGACAGAAAAATAAATTTTAAATAAATTTTCATGATTAAGAAAGAATAATGACTACACAAAATTAAATTCGCATGATCCTGTCGGATCAATAACCGGGATTCTGCTCCAGGTTCCCGTTTTTATTGAGTTCCACCTGGGGGATGGGGAACAGCGTGTGATAGCTATCGCTTGCATCGTGGGAAAACCAGGATTTTGTGGTAAACACCCCAAAACGTATCATATCCTGACGACGACGTGCTTCTTCAAAGAATTCATAACCAAGTTCATCCAGGAATCTGCCGTACTGAATATCGGCCCCTCCTTCGGAGGTGGTCTGATGTACGTCTCTCCTTCCATAGTCATAAGAACTTCCCCCGGTAAGTTCTGCTCCCGTAACGGCAGCTTTTTCGGGGTTTTCCCGGAAACTCCTTTCCCTGACTTCGCTTACCAGGATAGCAGCTTCATCTGCCCGCCCGGTTCGGAGCAGGCATTCGGCTTTCATCATCAGTACATCGGCATACCTGAAAAAGGGAAATGCATTGTTCAGTATGGCAGAAGCCCCCATGGCGTATTCAAATTTTCCGAGGCGAAGACCATGATTAGCCTCTGTGGTATCTACAGCCGGAAGTACATTAACCAGGTTGAGCTCCTGTCCTTTTTGCTCTCCGTTCTCCACGAGCAGCACATCTCCGCCGGCAGAGCGTTGTACCCCCTGGATCCAGTTCTCACGATAGCGGGCATCATCCGGATCGAAGGTATTTATAAACTGAGGTATTGCACAAATTCCTCCCCAGGGAGAATTTTGAAGGTTATAGGTCCGTTGCATTTCCTGCGGCAATGTTTGCATATGGTGATCAAAGGCATTCCAGTCGTCCCCGAACTGATCCAGGAACTTATCGTTATAAATAAAAGCCCAGATAATCTCGGTAGACTGCCAGTTATCGGTAGCAAATACGCTCTTCTGATCAAACTCCAGGTCGTACAATCCGGCCCCCATAATGGCATCACATTCCGCCATACATTCTTCCCACATAGGCGTTCCGGTATATACTTCGGCATTCAGATACATCCTGGCCAGTAAGGTACGGGCTACCCATTCGTTCATTCTGGTAGAAGGGAACTGAATATTATCTTCCCGGATATTCTCCATATTCTCCTTTAGTTCGCGTACGATAAAATCGAAAGCTTCTTTTCTCGTGTTCTGTTCCGGAAGAAAATCATCCGGCACGTCAAAATCGGTAACTATGGGTATATTTCCGTACATATCGCACAATACCCAGTAATATGTCGCCCTGAGCACTCGCAGTTCCGCGAGCGTACTTTCCCTGAATTCTCCTATCGGGATCAGATCGTTATCTATCTGATAAATCACGCGGTTACATGTAGTTATTCCTTTATACGCCCTTTGCCAGCAGGAGGTTACGATGGCATCTTCGGAAGTCCATCTGTGGGTATGGAACCTGCGGTATCCGCCATCATCCACCCATCCCCAGGGACGTTTGGGGATCACGAGCTGGTCCGTGGATATTTCCTGAGCCCAGAAATAACTCTGCCACTTGTTAAACAATTCCCGCCAGGGGATATAAGCCGAGGCGATAAGGGAATTCACATCGTCTTCGGAAGCGTTGAATTCATCGCTTATTACGGTATCAAAATTCTGGTCTTTGAGATCGGTACATCCTGTTAACGTAAAAACTAACAACAGGACAGTTATATGAGATTTTATTGTTTTCATCGATTCGTTTTTTGATACGGAATGCCTTTGCTTTTCCCGGGTGTTCTGCTTTTTCTTATGGCTTCCGTTTCCGTGATACTTTACTTATGTGTTAAAAAACTATGCTTCTCTGCGAACAGCGAAGATTAAAAGCTCACATTAATACCCAGGGTGAATGTCCTCGTAGTAGGGTATTTATCCCTGTTATCTATACCGGGCGACAAACCGGACCAGTCGACTTCCGGATCTATCCCCTTGTATTTTGTAATAACAAAAGTGTTCAGGGTAGAGACATACACTCTTGCAGAGCGGATAAGGTCTCCCCCGATGTCTTTAAAGTTATACCCCAGGGTAATGTTGTCAATCTTCCAGAAATCCCCGTCTTCTACATAATGACTGTTGAATTCGAGGGGAACATTTTTGTTAAGAACCGCTTTTCCGTAAATATTGTCATATGCGGAACGAAGGCGGTTATACCGGTCATCTCCCGTATTCTCATAGTACATTCTCTGGAAATTAATGATCTGAAAATCGAATGATCCCCGCATGGTGATACCCAAATCCCAGTTTTTATAACGAAAACTATTGTTCCACCCGCCGTGATATTTGGGTATACCGTTACCTATCACCTGCTTGTCTTCAAATCCGCGGTTAAAATCATCATATTCCACCCTGTCTCCATTGGCATCTTTATATATCCAGTACCCGTCATCCGAGATATCCACTACGTTATACCCGTGAAAGTCTCCCAGTTGTTTTCCTATTTCCACGATGTGCGTATGGGTCTGGATCGGCACTCCCGTGCTACCCGCGGTAAAATAGTTGGATTCCAGTTGGTAAAGATCATTGGAAAGGCTTACCAGTTTGTTGGAATTGGTGGAAAAAAGCAATTGGGTGGTCCAGGTAAAGTCATCTGTTTTTACGGGGATTGCCGATATGTCCAGTTCCAGCCCTTTATTCTCCATAATTCCCACATTGGCCCTGGTTACCGTATGGATATTGGGCGGACTGGGAACCTGGTAATCGTACAGCAGACCATCTATCTTCCGGTTGTAATAATCCAGCGCCCCGTACAATCTGCCATTGAAAAAGCTGTAATCCAGACCTATATTATACTCCTTCTTTTCTTCCCAACGCAGGTTGGGATTGGGGTTCTGATTGGGTGAAAGGGAACGTATCCAATCGCCATTGATATAAAAGTAATCGGCATAATCCAGGGTTGCAGGCCCCAGGAAAAGATCTTGTGGTTGATTCCCGGTAACTCCGTACCCTGCCCTGATCTTAAGATTGTCTATAAAGTCTACATTTTTCATAAAGGACTCTTCATTGATCCTCCATCCCAGGGATATCGCAGGGAAGGTTCCCCAGGGGTCCTTGGTCTTGTATAACTGGCTGGCCGCTTCATACCGGACACTCGCCATAAGCAGGTATTTATCTTTGTAATTATATGTGGCCCTTCCGAAAAAACTGATCAGGTTGGTCTCGCTCCGGTCACTACCTTGTTCGGCACTGCCTTCTGCCAGCGCCTTGCCCTGCTCTATGTTGGCATATCCGAATATATCTGTCGGGAAATCCCAGTTCTGCATAAAGGAAGAGAAGAATTCGTTTTCCTGGTAACCGTATCCTCCCAGAACGGAAAAATTATGATCCCCGATAGACTTTTTATACTCTCCGGTAAGTTCTATAAAACGATATATATTCTCCTCGTTACCAATAGAAGCATACCCGTTCCTCCCGTCCCTCGTGGTGCTGATATGCCGCTTGGTCTCCGCATAACCCCGTGACTGGTTATACTTGTCATAGGTCATATTTGCTGCCAGGCGGATTTCTTCTACGGGCATAAAGGTAACACGGGCATTGTACCTGGTATACTGGCTCTTATTACGGCCGTCGCTCTCGTATAACCTTGCAAGGGGATTGTCATAATCAAAAATACCTTCCTGGAACCAGTTACCGTTTTCATCACGGGTCGGGGATGTAGGGTTTTGTATGGTTATCTGCCGGTATGTCCAGTTGTTGAAACCAACACCATCGCCGGTAGTCGTATAAGAATTCTGCCTTCCTATAATACCCAAATTGAATTTCAGTTTGCCGTCAAACATATTATGCTCTACATCTACCCTGCCGTTAAAGGTCTCATTGTCTGACTTGCGCATAATACCATCGAACCCGCGATAGTTCAGGTTAAAAAGGTAATTGGTCTCCGAATTTCCTCCCCGGAACGTAAGGTTGTGTACCTGCGAAAACGGGGTTTGTGTTGCTTCTTTAAACCAATCCGTGTCATAACCATTGTCCCAGGACCCGGCACGGATGCCTTCTTCTATCTGCCTTCTGTAATCGTTCGCGGTGAGCATGTCCGGTTTACGCGCAATTTGCTGCGTACTGAGTTGCACACTGTAATCCAGTGTATTCACCTGCCCGTCCTTAAATCCTTTCGTAGTAATAATAACTACCCCGTTACTACCCCGAACCCCGTAAATAGCAGCAGCAGAACCATCCTTCAGTACATCGACGGATTCTATATCTTCGGGGGCAACCGTATTGAGGTCTCCCGGTATACCGTCTATCAGCACCAGCGGAGCCTCGTTAGCTCCCAGGATCGTCGTATTTCCGCGAAGGGATACTTTTACGCCTTGGGTAGGGTCTCCGCTCGGAACGGCTACCGTAAGCCCGGCAACTTTACCCTGTAGCAATTGCCCCGCATCCCTAACGGGAGCCTGTACAAAATTTTCGGATTTCACGGAAGCTACGGCACTGGTAACATCTACCTTTCGCTGTGTCCCGTAACCCACCACTACGACTTCGTCCAGCTGGGCCAGGTCCTCTTCCAGTTCCACATCTATAACATCCTGGTTATTTACCGGAACTTCAACGGTCCTAAAACCGATAAATGAAAACTCCAGCACGGCACTTTCAGGATCGTCCACTTCCAACTCGTAATAACCGTCGAAATCGGTTACGGTTCCTTTAGAAGTTCCTTTTATCATTACCGTTGCTCCGGGAAGGGGTTGACCATCGGTGGCCGAAACAACTTTTCCGGTAACGTTCAGGAAAATTTTCGCGGGAATATCGGTGTTAAAAGTCTCCGCATATACCGGGGCGCACAGATAGCTGCAAAGCAGAATACACAGAAGTCTGCGAAGCGCTATCCTCTCCTTTTTGCTGTCTGATTCTCTCATAAGTTAAAAGTTTTGGTTATCAGATTTTCGAAGCATGGTGTGTTGCCTTTTCGAAAAATCCCGTGGTTAATCGATTATAAATGTAAATAAAACATTTATTAAAACAAAATTAAATGTAATTTTTACACTCAATAAAAATCAAAAAAAGATTTTTACTGCCTGAAAATTAATAATCACACAATTATAGCGAAACTGTTTCAAGACTTATGTCTTACCTTATTACTGCCGGACGCGCGGATAAAGAATCCCTGGTTTTCGGGATCGGTAAGTAGTTATCATTTCAAATAAGAATTCGCTAATGTCTGTTAAAAATGAATATGCGTTCTTTGTGCTCCTTGTATCCCATAGCTTTCCACACTTTTTTATGACGTGGCGATTTGAATTGTATGAATGGCACTCCCCCTGCTACCCCGGCAGGTATGGACGGGTTTTCAAAACTCTGCCTATCTTCGGAAGACCGGGGTACTCATCATAAGCGTATTTCTTTTCCATACCCTCCTGTGTCAGTACCCACAGAAAAACACTCCGTTTCTTTCCGCTTTAAAGGCCGGAAAACGGTCATTTAAGGGATTGCGTATATGCCGAACCGGGCCCGGTATGCGGTTTTCCTGTTCCCTTTTGCCGCTCACCGGCTTGCTTGTGAAATCACATACAACGGCTTAAGCGGCTTACCGGGTTATATTTACGGCTTAAGGGAACGGGTGTGAAATCCTAAGAGATCCGGTTTGCGGCATACACAGTTCCGTTGACTGTTTACCGGGTTGCCTGTGAAATCATACGCAATTGCTCAGGCGGCTAACCGGGTTTTGTTTGCGGCGTAAGGGAATGGGTACGCGGCCTAAGGGATTTCGTTTGCGGCATACACAGTTCCGTTGACCGTTTACCCCCTAGCTTGTGAAATCACACGCAACTGCTTAAGCAACTAACCGGGTTGTGTTTACGGCTTAGGGTAATGGATATGAAATCGTGGGGGATCCTGTTT